>NZ_AHZV01000182.1 GCF_000250735.1 Anaerophaga thermohalophila str. Valhall | reverse complement strand
CAACGCAGAGTTTGGCAACAAAGATGCTTTTTAGACCGGGCTCATATGTATAACCTTCAATCATGCGAGTTACATCAGACCAATAACTTAGACAAATCTTATACTGATGAATATTCAGGCATACAGGGTTGATTTTTCTTTTCTTTGAGCTATCTTTGTAAGCTCTTTTTAGAACAAATCAAGATTTATCATGCCTGTTAATATTCCTGATTTATTACCTGCCAAAAGTTTGCTGGAGGCGGAGAATGTATTTGTAATGGGAGAAAGCCGGGCGGTCACTCAGGACATCAGGCCGCTTCGTATTCTCATTCTCAATCTTATGCCTTTAAAAATAAAAACCGAGACACATCTTCTCAGGGTTTTGTCTAATACCCCTTTGCAGGTGGAGGTAGAGTTGCTGTTTACCTCAACGCATACCCCCAAAAATACACCTCAGGAGCATTTAATAAGTTTTTATAAAACTTTTGAGGAAGTTAAAGACAGGCATTACGACGGGTTTATTATTACCGGGGCACCTGTAGAATTGCTCGACTTTGAACAAGTAACCTACTGGAAGGAACTCAGCGAGATAATGGAGTGGAGTAAAACCAATGTGACCTCTACGCTTCATATATGCTGGGGAGCCCAGGCAGGTTTATATTATCATTACGGGGTTCCGAAGCATGAACTTTCATCAAAACTTTTTGGTGTTTTTGAACACTATATAAACGATCCCACCGAACCATTGGTACGTGGATTCGATGATGTTTTCTGGGCACCTCATTCAAGATATACCGAGGTCAGAAGGTCTGACATTGAGAAAGTAGATGATCTGATCCTGCTCTCCGACTCAACGCACGCCGGTCCATACCTGATGCTGTCTAAAGATCGCAGCCAGGTCTTTGTTACAGGACATCCCGAATATGATAAGTTTACACTGGGTGAAGAGTATCATCGTGATCAGAAAAAGGGGTTGCAGACCTCTCTTCCTGAAAACTATTACCTTAACGATGATCCGGGAGAGAAAGCGCTGGTTCGCTGGCGAAGTCATGCACAGCTCATGTACTCCAACTGGCTCAACTACTACGTTTATCAGTCTACACCTTACGAATGGAGCTGAGACTGTTGTAAACCCTATAACAACAGTTAATAGCCGCGGAGCGGCGACAGAACGGTAGAATTATGTAATAAGAAAAACAAAAAGCTGCGGAGCTGCGACAGATAATGTATAAATTTGTTTGTTTCCGGCTTGTCCAGGTTAGGTTTTAAGGGATTAGTAGCTCAAAATCCCTACTACTGACTACTGACTAAAAACTACTGACCAATTTACCTTCATCTAAGTTCAAAAGTGAACCTTCCAATATTA
Organism: Anaerophaga thermohalophila str. Valhall; assembly: GCF_000250735.1. Taxonomy (GTDB): domain Bacteria; phylum Bacteroidota; class Bacteroidia; order Bacteroidales; family Marinilabiliaceae; genus Anaerophaga; species Anaerophaga thermohalophila_A. Next base: position 130,060 of record NZ_AHZV01000182.1, on the reverse strand, counting down.
GCCCCGTCGGCAAAAATATCGGCAATATACCGGCCGGGGAGAAGTTCTCCCATATCGACATCGTAGAATATACAAATGTCTGTTTCTTCTCCGCCGTATTCAATGGTTCGCATGGCGGAAAAGTTAATCTCTTCACCTTCGTATTCAAAAAGGTCATCGCGACTGTTGAGAAGTAGTTGTCCGTCGGGCCTTTCCAGTCTGAGGTAAAAGGGTTTCATTCCTACCGATGCCGTAACGTTTTTTTGACTGTAAAACACACTTCAATTTTGTCAATTCTGTTTATCCGATCTGTAGAGCGTCCTCTTGTATTCAGTCCGTTTGCCTGCATGTTGGTGGTTTCGAGGCGACTGGCAATAACCACTTTTTCTTCCAGTTCGGATTTTTCGCCTTCAAGCTCCCGGTATGAGCTTTCGATCCTGGTATATCGCTGCTGATATTCTATGTTCTCCTTTTTCAATTCTTCATTAATGCGATTGAGGCTGTCAATCTGTACAATATAACTTTTAAGAACCCCTCTCAAGGTAGAAAGTTCTTTCCGGTACTCTCTTATTTTAGAGGCATTAGTTGCTTTTATGGTTTTTATTTCTTCGATGAGATGTTCTACCTTTTGCCGTTCTTTTTCCAGCATGGTGTTCAGCGTGTCACTGGTAGATTCCAGAGAGTCATATCCAAGAGCAAGTTCCTGATATTCTTCTGTCAGAATTTCTTTCTCTATTGTCATTTCCTCCACCACTTCTTTCATCTCCACGCTCTGGCTAATGTAGAGAGCGGCAATAATGGCCAGCAGTCCTCCAAGTATGGAAAGTAGAATGTAGTACTTTTTCTGGTTGGTGTGTTGTGTGTTATCTTCGGTTTGCATGGTTTTTGTTTGACGATTGCGGGGCAAATTTAAAAAGTTTCAGCATTTTACTCTAACTTTGTGCCGGTGTTTACCAAAAATAAACGTCTGATGATTAAAAATATTTCCACCGTAATAATTTCCATCGTTAGTCTGATTTTTATCTCCGGTTGTGCCAACCAGGGATATCCGGAAGGCGGCCCGAAAGATGAGTATCCTCCCAGAATGGTAGCTTCCGATCCACCCATGAATGCCACTAATTTTGAGGGCGATGAAATTGAAATTGAGTTTAATGAGCTGATTGTTCTCAGGGATGCTCTACAAAAGGTAGTGGTCTCACCACCTTTAAACAATTCTCCAACCATCAGGGGGTTGGGGAATAAGGTGACAGTTGTTTTCGATGAGGAACTACAGCCTGCCACAACTTATACCATCGATTTTGCGGATGCTATTCAGGACAATAATGAGGGTAATCCGCTGACAGGATTTACATTTTCCTTCTCAACCGGAGAAACACAAGACTCGTTGCAGGTTTCCGGTCACCTGTTTGAGGCTGACACCCATACGCCGGTAGCAGGTGTACTGGTTATGGCCCACAGCAACCTTGCCGATACTGCTTTCACAAAGACCGTTCCCGTACGAGTGGCCAAAACAAACGAAAAAGGTGAGTTTACCCTCAGGAATCTGGCTAAGGGGAAATACCGGATTTTTGCATTGGAAGATATGAATCGTAATTACCGGTTCGATCAACCGGGAGAACGTATTGCCTGGCACCCCGAACTGGTTGAACCCGCTTTTGGGTGGCGCGACAGGGTTGATTCCCTCTTTAAGGATTCGGTAACACTCGATACGGTTCTCTATACGAAGGAACTGGTTTATCTGCCCGATAGTATCCAACTGTTTTTGTTTCAGGAAGACTATGAAAAACAATATCTCGACTCCAGAGAAAGAAAAGAACGGCATCGTCTCGATTTTATTTTTAACCGTCCGTTGGAAGACTCTTTACAAGTTAAACCCATTTCCGGAAACACCGAAGAAGATGACTGGTTTATTTATGAGCGTTCTCTTCGTCATGATTCGGTTATGATATGGATTACCGACAGCTCTGTAATTTCCAGGGATTCATTGACTATTGAGGCGGTCTATCCTGTTCGTGACTCTCTTAACAAACTTGTCGATCGTGTTGACACGCTGAAAATGTTTTACAGAGACCGGAATGCAGAGGAAAACAGAAAGAGGCGCGACAAGGATGAAAGAGAAGAACCTGCAAGAGTACCACTAAGTGTTCGCCTTCCCGGAGGAAGCCTTGATATAGGCACCTCCGTTATGCTGAGTTTTCCGGTTCCGCCTTCCAGAATTGTCATTGATTCAATGGAGCTTGCACAAAAGACAGACACAGTGTTTCAGCCTGTGAATTTTAACATTTCTCAGGATTCTGTCCGTATACGTAATTTTGAAATAGATTATCCCTGGATACCAGGAGGAGAATACCGGTTGGTGATCGACTCTGCTGCATTTCAAGGTATTTACGGTCGTGTTAATAATCCGTTGAAATCCGAATTTAAAATAAATACTGAAGATAGCTATGGGACACTTTATGTAGATGTCCCCAATGCCGGAGATAATGCTTTACTTCAGGTATTAAACAGTCAGGAAAAAGTAATCAGAAAAGCGTGGTTGCCCGATAATGGCAAACTGGCTTTCAGGTATGTGAAACCGGGTGAGTATTTTTTACGGATTGTGGAAGACCTGAACGCAAATGGCAAATGGGATACAGGAGATTTCAATGAAGGGCGGCAGCCAGAGAGAGTTCATTATTATCCCGAAAAGATACAATTAAGAGCCAACTGGGATCAGGGTATAACATGGGATTTAAACGAATTTACCATTTACGATTTTGTGAACAGAAACCGGATAAAAGAAAAAGAAAGTCAATCTTCAGGAAGGAGGTAGCTTATGTCAATTTTGTTGAATTTTGCAATGTTTCCGACAGACAAAGGAGCCAGCGTAAGTCAGTATGTTGGTAAAGTTTTGGAATATGTGCGCGGTAGCGGCGTGCCTTATCGGCTTAATCCGATGGGCACTACCATTGAGACCGAAACCATGGAAGAAGCACTTGCCGTTGTGAATGAAGCTTACAGAATTTTGGAGCCTGTAGCCGATCGTATTTATTCTACCATTAATATTGATGCAAGGAAAGGGGCGGTTGGCAGGATGGATGGCAAAATTAAATCTGTAGAGAGCAAAATAGGAAAGGTAAATACATGAAACAGCTCGCTAATGCTTTTGCTTTGTCGCTCAGGACACTGTTGTCCTTTTTGTTTTTGTTGGTCTTTTTATGCCATGGAGCAGAGTTTCAGGCCGAAGGTCAATGTTTTGATAACCGGAAGGTTTTTTCGCCCGGAGAGGAAGTTACCTATCATGCCTATTACAACTGGGGATTTATCTGGATAAATGCAGGGATAGTTACCTTTGGCGTGGAAAAAGATAATTGGGATGGGAAACCGGCATGGCATCTGAAATCTTATGGTTCTACCTATAAGGCCTATGACCTGTTTTTTAAAGTTCGTGACAGTTTCGATGTCTGGGTGGACCCGCATTCTCTTCAGCCGCTGGAATTTCATCGCAAAACCAATGAAGGCTCTTATCATGCCCATTTTCATTACCGGTTCGATCAGGAAGATCGGGTTGTCAGTGCGTCTATAAGCAAGAGAGGGAGTCCGTACCGCGATACAACTTTTACATGGCCCGAGTGTTCATACGACTTACTGTCTATGGTCTATCAGGCCAGAAATATAGATTTTTCCCAATACGAGATCAACGAAAAAATACCTATAAAGTTGATCGTTGACGGTGAAGTTTACAATTTGTATATTAGGTTTCTGGGGAAAGAAGTTGTTAAAGAAGACCGAAGTGGAAGGAAATTCCGGTGTTTAAAGTTCTCACCATTGCTTGTCGAAGGGACAATTTTTGAAGAGGGGGAGGATATGACTGTTTGGGTGACTGACGATGACAGTCGCATTCCTATTATTGTGGAAGCTAAAATTCTTGTTGGGTCGGTGAAGGCTGTTTTTGTTGAAGCGAAAGGACTTAAGAATCCAATGAGCGCCGAAATAGTTGATTGAATATTGCTTTATTGCAAATTTTTTTGAAAAAAATGCAATAAATTAAAATAAAAAGCCGAAATTACCTTTATAAAGGGAGAACACCCGGTCGTTTTGTGTCACTATCAAGGGCCATGAAGAATAAGTGAGATTACAGACCGGGTGTTCGTTTTTTGAAGCTTACTGCCGCTATTTTTTCAATAGCTGTTCTATATCGGGTTTCTACTCATCCGGGCAGCGTGCTTTTGTGTTGTTATTACTTGTTCTTTATTTGTATTTACAGATTGATGATAAAGCGTTTGGTTATTCCCTCTTCCGGGAGCAGGATAATTAAGAAATGTTTCATAGAATTTCACCTGCTCAAAGTAATTCAGCTTAATAGAGGTCGGACTAAAGAGATATCTTTTTAACCAGAAGTTGGTTTCTGCATTAATATCTATCGTCTGTAAACCTTTTATTTTGAAAAAATAGTCAAGAATATCTTCATCACTGAACCGTTCATCAGTGAGTTTCCGGAATGTTCTTACAACTTCGGATTTTTGCCAGTATCCTTCCGGGAAAAGAATATTCTCGAGCTGCTTAATGGCTTTTTTTCTTACCAATTCGGGGAATATTTTGCGAACCGTAATGTAGGATAAAAGAACGGTAACGCCCGAAATTAGTACAACCGGTAAGAAATTCATAAGCTGTTTTCTTTGACTTGTTTTGAACTGTTACGGGATTTGTTCTGAAAGGTTTCCCGTTTCAGAATTTTCCTTGCCGAGCATACCTTATTTTGTCATTAAAGGTTTCTTTTTTGTGATGAATAACCCGAATTTTTAGATAAACGTTGCCTGTTGTTTATTTGCTTTATTTTCCGGCTGTTACACAGCTTTCCTGTTTTAATGTTCTGGAAATCAATGCTATGGGTTTTTGTTGGAAAAAGGATTGGACGATCGTCTTTTTAAAATTCTTAATTTTGTTGATGATAAGTAAAAGTAAGTTTATTAAAACTATAACCTGACTGCTTGTCTGTTCTATCAGGTTTATTTCAAAACAATTCCTTAACTTGCTTTCGAATGGAACTCGCATGATTGATTTTATACATGTTCTTTTGAGAAAATCTTTGCCATGCTCGTTTCATTCGTATATTTTATTTTTAATAGCACACGGATTACACGGATTAGCCGGATTTCCACTAATTTTATCTGTGATGATCTGTATCATCTGTGTCATTCGTGTCCTATATTCATTTCTAAGTCCTGATCGAACTCTCATGAAAGATTGGTTTATACATGTTCTTATTGTCTACTGTCCGTTAAACTTTTACAATACGTTGCAATCCAATTGCCTGTGACTAAAAGATTGTGTCTGTTAAAAAGCAGTATATCAAAATTATATAAATCATCTTATATCTAAAAATCTAACAATCTATAATAAGTTAAGGACTTCCCGAAAATTTTTCGTCGGCGAAGTATTATTTAACACTTGTTCCGGGAAGGTATCCGGAAGGTTGCCAGGTGTATTTATGTGTTTAATATTCAGAATTTTGTGCGATTTGTTGTGATGATATTTAGCCAGATATTCTTGTTCTGTTTGCCCTGGCGTCGGAATCATCAGAATACTTTTTTTCAGTGTATACATATCCATGATAGTGGAATATCCCGGCCGTGAAATAATTACCTCAGATTCTTTTATTTTTTTCAGCAGATACGGGGTTTGTAAATGATTGTATATCTTCATTTTTTTTGGAGCTTTTTGCACCCTGGCCGATCTTATATCGGTTCCTCTTACAATGCATATTTTCCCCGGATAATTATTCAGAATGTTTTTCAGCTTTTCTTCCAGTAAAGAACGTTGTGGTTCGGGACCCGAAATAATTGCCAGCAGACTTTTGGGATCGGGCTGTTTGCTTACGTCAGCGTTGAGCTCCGGATCGTCGAAACGGGAAAGGGGACCAATTAATCTTGCATTTTCCGGAAGGGGGTATTTATGGACCAGATCACCGGCGAGGGAGTGTTCTTTTTCAAAATCAGGAACCCAGCATTCCCTGAATGGCTGTATCAGCCTTTTTATCAAAAGATGCACTGGATATTCGGCCCATCTAAGCAACGAGGGCATTTTTAGCATCAGCTGGTGAGTAATAATTACAGAATACACCGAATGGTGCCTTGCTCCGTATCGATTATCCGACACTATCAGATCGGGGTGATATTTTTCAACTAATGCAGACGTGATGCTTTTCTCTTTTTTCAGCCATCGAAACAAGTGAGGCAGAAAAAGCATCAGTTTCAGAAACAGTGCTCCGTTCTTAGTGTAACGGATATCCGGCCCTTCGAACAGGGTTGTTTCCACCTGGGGATATTCTTTTTCAAGCCACCCGATAAGTGTCTGAGAGGCAGCAACGATAACTCTGTGTCCGTGTTTCCTGAATTCTTTAATGAGCGGCAAATCGCGGGCAATATGTCCCAGACCCCAGTCGAGCGGGCAAAACAGAACCGTCTTTTTTGTTTTTGCAGATATTTCAGTGTTCTCTGTCACCTGGCTTCTTATGGCTTTCTGTTTAATGATATTACAAAAGTAGGACAATAATTTAGAAAAGACTGTCTGGATGTTTTTCTTATCTTTGACCTTCAACTTTAATTGAGCAAATGGTATGCTGTTTAAGGACATCATAGGACAACAATCTGTAAAAAAGCACCTGATATCAATGGTTCGTGAGGATCGTATCAGTCATGCACAACTTTTTACGGGCCCGCCCGGAGCCGGTCAGATACCACTTGCCCTCTCTTTTGCCCAATATGTTAACTGCAAGAACCCGGGAGCAGAAGATGCCTGTGGAGAGTGTTCGGCATGTAAGAAGATGTCCAGGCTCGTTCATCCCGATCTGCATTTTGTGTTTCCGGTAGTTAAGAAAGACAGCAGTAAACCTGTAGTCAGTAATGACTATCTGGATGAATGGCGCAGATTTATTGCCCAAAGTCCGTATTTTAATGAGCGTGAGTGGTTCTCATTTATTGGGGCTGAACGCGGACAGGGAATGATTTATACTCAGGAAGGCAACGAGATCATAAAAAAATTAAATCTTAAAACCTTTGAGGGGAAGTATAAGGTTATGATTATCTGGCAACCCGAGAAAATGCACAATTCTGCTGCAAACAAGCTCCTCAAAATTTTGGAAGAGCCACCGCCAAGAACATTGTTTGTGCTGGTTTCGGATTATCCGGCGGGAGTGTTGCCAACAATTTTATCGCGCACCCAACAACTTAAGATTCCCAAAATTGATGAAGCATCGCTTGCAGAAGCACTGAAAAGCATCTTCAGTATTAACGGTGAGGAGGCGGAAACTGTAGCCCGCATTTCAAGAGGTAACTTTATCGAAGCCCGCGAAATTATAAACAACAGTGAAGAAAAGCAGTTTTTTCATGATATGTTTGTATCTGCAATGCGTAATGCCTATTCCGGGAAACTGGATGCTATTAACGAGTGGGTCGACAGGGCGGCTGCATTGCCCCGTGAGCAACTGAAGAATCTTTTGCTTTATTGTGTTGATATTCTGCGCGAAAGCTATATTGCAAATTATGATATAGCGGAGTTGGTCTACGCCACTCCGTCCGAAAATAAGTTTATCGAAAATTTTAAGTCTTTTGTGAACGATCGCAATGTGGAACAAATGGTAAATGAATATGAACTGGCTTTGACCCACATTGAACAGAACGGTAACACCAGACTTGTACTTTTCGATATGTCGATGAAGATAACCGGTTTGTTTAGATTAACCAACAACCTTGTCTGAGTCGACCTTTAGTTAAAATTAATATATACCCAGAGAGTGTTGACCGGGATAACGGACAACGGTCCGGAGGTCTCTCGGCTATTTTTGAGTGCCGGAGATCAGAATAATACAAAATGGAAATTGCCACTATAATGGCTGTTGGCTTTTCGGGGCAAGGCTCTCTTAAAAAAAGTGTTTTTATGGATACAGAAGCTATTCCGCAAAATAGTAAATGTAATACATGTAGCAGCCGGTGTGGTAAACTTGAAGTGTTTGACTGGCTGTCTGATCTTCCCAGGGCCGGGAAAGAAACGGATATTGTGGAAGTTCAGTTCAAGAATACAAGAAAGGGATTTTATCGGAACAGCAATCATCTTAAACTAAAAAAAGGTGATGTTGTTGCTGTAGAGGCGTCGCCTGGGCACGATATTGGGGTGGTAACCCTTACCGGGGAGCTGGTGCTTTTGCAAATGAAGAAAAACAACCAGGACCCCTCTGATTACGAGTTTAAAAGAGTGTACCGGAAGGCCAAGCAGGTGGATATCGATAAGTGGGAGGAGGCCAAAGCTCTGGAACATGAAACCATGCTGGAGTCTCGTCGCATTGCCGAAAGGTTGAATTTGAACATGAAAATTGGCGATGTTGAATATCAGGGAGATCGTACAAAAGCAATTTTTTATTACATTGCCGATGAACGTGTTGATTTCAGGGAATTAATAAAAGTACTGGCCGATCGCTTTAAAGTCAGAATCGAGATGCGACAGATTGGTGCCCGTCAGGAGGCCGGTCGTATTGGCGGAATCGGCCCGTGCGGAAGAGAATTGTGCTGTTCAACCTGGATCACTAATTTCGTTTCTGTAACAACCAATGCGGCCAGGTATCAGGAAATATCTTTGAATCCGCAAAAACTGGCGGGTCAGTGCGGAAAGTTGAAATGTTGCCTCAATTATGAGCTGGATGCTTATATTGATGCACAGAAAGACTTTCCACCAACAGATGTCCCTCTGGAAACGGAAACAGAAACTTATTATCACTTCAAAACCGATATCTTTAAAAGGCTGATGTGGTTTTCCTCCGGCCGCGACAGCACCGGTAACGTGGTGATGCTGACCGTGAAGAAAGTTAAAGAGATCATTGAGCTCAACAAACAGGGCCGTAAAGTTACCCGATTGGCCTCGGAAACTGTTACTGCTGCTGTGGTTTCCGAAATTGATTATACCAATGTGGTAGGAGAAGACAGTATTACCAGGTTCGATGAACAAAACAAAAAGCAAGGGAAAAAGCGAAAAAGTAAACGAAGAAAAAGTTCAAATAAATCCGGAAATGCAGTTAACCAGAACAGAAGGCGCAGGAAAAACAGGTCATCTAACTCTTCCGAAGATAATGAGGATTAGTGCTTTATTAATATTCCTTGTCTTTATTATGGCGTTTACCGCCTGTAACCGGGGTACGCTTTACGAAACCGGCAACGAGTTCCGGGAACAATTGTGGCATAAAGATTCAACACTGGTCTTCAAGCCGGTCGTGGAAGATACTTCGCAGGTAATAAATATAGGGTTTTCACTTGAGCACAACAACAATTATCCCTACAGTAATTTATGGCTTTTTATCGATGTGGAAAGCCCTGACGGGAAAATGCAGACCGATACCATTGAGTATTTTCTGGCTGAGCCGGACGGTCAATGGATCGGAAAAGGGAGCGACAAAGAACGAACTTTGTACTGGCTATACAGAAGAGGTGTAAAGCTCAGTTCTCCCGGTCAATTGACATTTTCTGTAACTCAGGGTATGCGCCGTGATGAATTGCCGGGAGTTAAATCGTTTTCATTATGGATTGAAAAGGCTGAGGCGCCTGAGGATAGTTCGGATCAATAAAAACAAACAATTTGTTGTGTAATAGTCTGTTAAACTTTTGTAAGCACCTTAAATTCAGTTGGTTATACCCGAAGGGTTTGTTTTGATAAAATGCAGATTTTCAACGGGATGCGAATCATCTTGTAACTTAAATCTAATAATCTAACGATCTATTGTATTGTGGGCAAAAACAAGCTAAAGAAATTTGCTGAAATGGCCACTTACCCGCATGTGGTTCAGGTCGGTTTCGATGAGGTTTTCAATGCCGATCATGCATTAAAGGGAAGGTGGAAAAGTGATTTTTTTAATAATGAGCATCCGGTTGTGCTGGAGCTGGGCTGCGGAAAAGGTGAATATACAGTTGGCCTGGCCCGTCGGTTTCCCGGGAAAAATTTTATAGGTGTCGACATTAAGGGTAGCAGGATGTATAGCGGTGCCACCCAATCATTAAAAGAGGGCTTGAAAAATGTTGGATTTCTGCGTACACGAATAGAGGTTGTTCAGTCTTTCTTTGCACCGTCCGAGGTGGATGAAATCTGGCTAACATTTCCCGATCCCCAGATTAAAAAGGCAAGCAAACGGTTAACCAGTACTTTTTTCTTAAAACGATACGGTAGTTTTCTGAAACCGGGCGGGATAGTGCATCTTAAAACCGACAGTAACTTTCTTTATACCTATACCAGGGCTCTTCTGAAGGAAAATAACATTACGCCCCTGGCAGATGAGAGCGATTTGTATGCAAGCGGATATAAAGATGAAATTACAGGAATTAAAACCTACTATGAAAGTAAATGGCTTGAACACGGTATTCCGATAAAATATCTGAAATTCAGACTTCAGGATACTGATCGACTTAAAGAACCTGATATTGAAATCGAACCCGATAGTTACAGGAGCGCAGGCAGAAGTGTGAAGCCAAGGCATTCAGCAAACAACAAAATACTATAACCGATTGACATGTCTGAAAATGGTGATTTTTTTTCACGGGTGTACGAGGTGGTGAAGCAGATACCTGCCGGTCGTGTTACCACTTATGGCGCTGTGGCTGCCGCCATTGGTTCGCCGGGTGCTTCTCGAATGGTGGGGTGGGCCATGAATAAAGCTTTTTCGCATACCGGGTATGTCCCTGCTCACAGAGTTGTCAACCGCAATGGTTTGCTTACAGGAAAGCATGCCTTTCCTAATGCACATACAATGCAGGAATTGCTCGAAAGTGAAGGGGTTAGAGTGAAAAACGACAAAGTGATGGATTTTCAAAAAGTTTTTTGGGCACCCGATGGAATAGATTGCTTCAAATAAACCATTGTTCGCTTTCTGGAAAATTTTTTATCTTTGTCCTTATATTTAAAAAGTTTAAATAAATTTAGCTATGAGTTTTTATCCCCAGTTGGTCATTGACGCATTGAAGCATGTTGTGCATCCCGAAAAAGAAAAAGATATTGTTTCGTTGGGGATGGTTGAAGATGATATCCGGATAGATGGTAAACGTATTAGTTTCAGTCTGAAATTCGACAGGGCCAATGACCCTTTTATCTCTGCCATCCGAAAGGCTTCGGTTCAGGCCATAAAAAAATATGTTGGTGAGGATGCCGAAATAGAAGGAAATATTTTTATCAAAGTAAATCCCAGGGCTCCGCAACCGGCTCCAAAGCTGTTACCTGAAGTAAAAAACATTGTGGCTGTGGCGTCCGGAAAAGGAGGCGTAGGCAAATCTACGGTTGCTGCAAACCTTGCAGTGGCTCTTGCCCGTATGGGATATAAGGTGGGACTACTGGATGCTGATATTTACGGGCCATCCATACCTAAAATGTTTCATACCGAAGATGCAAGACCTTTGCTACGAAAGGTTGAAGGGAAAGACAAAATTATTCCTGTTGAAAAATACGGAGTTAAGATACTGAGCATTGGGTATTTTGTTGATCCCAACGATGCACTCGTCTGGCGAGGAGCAATGGCTACCAATGCTCTCAAACAGCTCATAGGCGATGGCGATTGGGGAGAACTGGACTATTTGTTCATCGATCTGCCACCCGGTACCAGTGATATTCATCTTACTGCCGTACAGACTATTTCCATTACAGGAGCAGTAATTGTCAGCACCCCGCAGGATGTTGCCCTTGCCGATGCACGCAAAGGAATCAGCATGTTTACCGGTGAGAAGATCAATGTCCCCGTACTGGGACTGGTTGAGAATATGTCGTGGTTTACGCCTGCCGAACTTCCCGAAAACAAGTATTATATCTTTGGTGAAGGCGGATGCCGGCGATTGGCTGAAGAGTTGAATGTTAGACTGCTGGGGCAGATACCTATTGTGCAGAGCATCCGCGAAGGAGGAGACAGCGGAGAACCATCGGCACTGAATCCCGATAGCATTACCGGTAAAGCTTTTACCATGCTTGGGGAGGAAGTCGTTAAAGCGGTTGAAGAACGCAATCAAAAACTGCCACCTACCAGGGTGGTTGAAATAACCAGAAAATGATCAGAGTATGGATATCGACAAGGAAAAACTGACCAGGGAGGTACTGGACGCATTGGATGTAATCAGGCCATACCTGCAATCCGATGGGGGAGATATAACATTTGTGGAGCTTACCGATGATTTGCGCGTGAAAGTTAGGTTGACCGGTGCTTGCGACGGATGTCCCATGAGTATTCAAACGCTTAAAGGGGGTGTTGAAATGGTGGTTAAGCAGAGAGTGCCCCAGATATTGGAAGTAGTACCTGTGTGAACGGATTTGAGGCGAAAGCACCAAAAGTTTGCTGAATTAAATTGGCTAGTCGTTTTTGAGGGAGGTTGCACTATGCTGTTTCAGCAAATTGTAAATGGTAGATTTGCCTATTTTCAGCTTATCAGCAACCACCATTACATTGTTGTACTTATTCAGGAAATGCATAATGATCCGTTCGTTGTATTCTTTGAGAGTGAGCTCTTCGTGAAGTAATTCGGGAGTAGACTCCGAGTAACTGAAAACAATGTGTTCTTCCCTGATTGATCCTGTGTTAGACAATACTGCAGCCAATTCGGTTATGGATTTTAATTCCCTTATGTTACCGGGGAAATTGTGCGTAAGTATTTTTTTTTGGCCCCTGGTGTTAAGTTGATGGGAGCCAAATTATTCTCTCTGCAAAATTTGTCAAGGAAATAATCGGCAAGCAAAATGATGTCTTTTCCTCTTTCCCTGAGTGGCGGGGTAGTAATTGGCAATCCGATTAAATGGTAGTAAAGGTCTTCTCTGAACCTTTTCTCTCTCACTTCCTGAAGCAGGTCCGAACTTGTTGCGCTTATGAATCTGCATTTCACCGGAATTTCTTCAGTGCCGCCAATTCTGGTAAATTTTTTCTCCTGTAGAATATTCAGGAACAATAATTGCATTTCCGAATCCAGATCAGTGATCTCATCAATAAATAATGTACCATCGCCCGCTTCCTCTATCTTGCCTTTGGTAGTCATCAGTGCATCGGTAAAGGCACCTTTTTCAACACCAAGCAGGACACTTCTCAGCTGGTCTTTTATGTGTGAGCTTACATTCAGAGTAACAAAGGGATTTTTTTTGCGCGATGAATTATAATGAATGGTTTTTGCTGTAAGCTCTTTTCCTGTTCCCGTTTCGCCGTGTAACGAAATATTGATGTTTGGAACTTTAATGGCTTTTTCAATAAGGGTAAAGGTGTTTTTTATTGCGTAACTGTTACCTATAATGCTTTGCCGAAACTCATAGCGGTCCGAAACTTCATTTTTTAATTGTGCCAGTTCCTGTTTTAAGCTGTTATGATGTTCTATTTTCTTTAAAGTATGCAGCAATCTGTCTTTAATGTTTTCATCTTTGGTAATGTAATCGTATGCGCCTTGTTTCAGAAGCTTTACCGCTAAGGGCAGGTTGTCCTGACCCGATATTACAATTATTTCGGTTTCGGGGTTGATCGATTTTATTTTTGTCATTAACTCGGTTCCCGATATGTCGGGCAGACCAAGGTCAAGCGTTACAACTTCAACCGAAGATGGTTGTTGATTCAGAAAGCTTTCTCCGTTGAAGTGTACCTTTACCTCATGATCTCCGTTTTGTTTAACCACTTGTTCTATGATGCGGTTGAAAAACGGGTCATCTTCTATAATATCTATTCTCATATTCTTTCGAAGGTATGATTATCTTTGTGTTTTAAAGTATGAGTCAGGTTTTACCAGACACAAGTATAAAAGTATTTTTTCTGATTCATTTTGGGAAATATTTTTGCTGCATGGCAGTTTATAATGTATTATCGGTAGGGATTTTTACATGAAGAAACAAGTCCCGATTACCCGGGAAGAGTTCCCCCGATAAATAGTGTCTGTCCATAAAGTACCATTTGCTGTGTTATGCTTGCCGCCAAAATAATCATTTACTAAGATAAACTCCGTTTTTGGCGGCTTCGCAAGCCTTGCAACCGGCACTTTCTGAACAGACACACATATTGTGAAAATTTTTGCGAGTTTATAGACACGCACTAAACAGGGGCAGGCTGTCCGACCTGGATAAACAAATTTTATACGGATGAAGACAATACTTTGTAAAACTTTTGTAATAAATTGCAAATCAGATGTCTGTTGCTAAAAGGGCTTGTTTGATAAAACATAGTATATCAAAATTGTACGAATTATCTTATATCTAAAAATCTAACGATCTGTTGTGAAGAAATACCTGACATATATTCTTATGTTGTTTGCCTTCTGGGGTTGTTCTGTGCAGAAGAATACCTGGTTGTCGAGGGGATACCATAATCTTACCGCAAGGTACAATATTCTTTTCAATGGCGTCCAGAGTTTTGAGGAAGGCCGGGAAAGAATGCGTGAAACTGTAAAAAACGACTATACAGTTGTGTTGCCTTTGTTTGCTTATTCTAAAGCCGCAGGAGGACAGGTGCCTGCATCACAGATGAACAGAGCCAATCGAAAAGGACATAAACTTATCGAAAAGCATTCTATCACGGCAAAACCCCGGAGAGAACCTTCAGGAAGCTCGACGGATTACCGCGATTTTTATAATCAGCGCGAGTTCAACCGATGGGTCGATGATGCGTGGATGCTGATAGGGAAAGCTCATATTTATTCTCAGGAATGGTATGAGGCTATCAGTGCTTTTGATATGGTACTGCAAATTTTTCCGGAAAAAGATGCACGATTTGAAGCGTTGCTTTGGCTGGCAAGAGCTTACATAGAAATGGATGAGTTTGAGAATGCTTTCCGGTTTTTACAGCAATATTCATCCGAAATTGGCGATGAAAAAAAATATTTCGTGCTGGAGCAATCGACCTATGCCTGGTACTGGTTAGCTCAGGAGAGGTATGAAGAAGCTCTTGATTATTGCTTCAGGGCAGCAGAAAACACCGGCGACCGGTGGGAAAAAATACGCTGGCACTTTGTTCTTGGGCAGGTGGCAAAAAGAACCGGAAGAGAAAGTATGGCGCAGGAGGCCTTTACCAGGGTGATCAGATTAAAACCTGATTATGAAATAACCATTCATGCCATGATAGAGCAGGCCCTGCTGGAGGGCAGACCGGATAATCCCCAAAAATCCAGAAATAAACTGGAAAAATTTGCGGAAGAATATAAAAACCTTGATTATCGCGATCAAATTTATTATGCTATTGCAAAAACATGGTTCCAGGAGGGCGATACCCTTATGGCGCTGACCAATTTGGAACTGGCTGCAGGTTACGGGGGCCGGAACCGTATTCTGGCAGGGAACATCTATAAGCGGATGGCCGATGTCTATTTTAATTCCGGTGACTACATTGCTGCTGAAGCATACTACGATTCTACATTAGCATCTCTTCCGTCGGGCTATCATGATATTTCTGAGGTTGAAAAGATCAAAAAACGGTTGGAACCGCTTGCTCAAAGTCTTAGAACCATTGAATACGAAGATAGCGTTCTGAGAATTGCGGCTTTGCCCGAAGAAGAGAGAAACATCTTTATCGATAATTTGCTTGCTCAAATGCAACAGAAAGAGGAAGAGAGCGGGTTTATTGATTCCACCGACGATGCTTTCTTTTATCGTAATTTTGCCAACCGTGGTAGCAGAGAAACAGATGAATCGGGCAAATGGTATTTCTATAATCAAACCATGGTCAGCCTTGGTCGAATGGAATTTGAAAAACGCTGGGGAAGGCGTAAGTTGGAAGATAACTGGAGACGTTCCAATAAAGAAGCTCAGGAACAGAAGGGTGACGGGAATGACCGTATGATGCCGGGCGATCCATTTGCTGATAGTCAGACAGGTCCGGGTGAAGATACATCCTCAAAGGAAGAAACGGCTCAAACCGGGATGCCAAAACGGGAGAGTCTTATTTCAGGGCTTCCGCTTACATCTGAAGAAAAAGCCGTGTCTCACCAAAAAATACAGAAATCACTTTTCAGCGCAGGCAATATATTGGCCAATAATTTTAAAAAATATTCCGAGGCTGTTTACTTTTTTGAAGAGCTTCTGGCTCAATATCCTGAAACACCATACAGGGAGCAGGCTCTTATAGGTATTTACCTTGCCTGTCGCGAGATGAACGATCAAAAATGCATTCAGCATTACGGTGAAGTTATTACCGATGATTATCCCGGCAGTCGTTTTGCACAGTTTGTCAATGATCCTGATTATTTTGAAAACCTGGAAGAATCAGAGCATAAGATGGAGCAGATTTATGCCTGGGCTTACGATCATTTTAAGAATGGTGACTGGAATGCTGTTTTGAAGGCAACGGAGCAAATTTTCAGGGAAAATTATGAACCATTGCTCCCACAGACTGCTTTGTTGAATGCATTTGCTTACAGCCAGCTTAACAGAGAACAATTGTTCAGGGAATATTTGCAACAAATTGTGGATGATTTTCCACGCACCACCCAGGCAGAAGTAGCCGCATATTGGCTTCAACAGCTTAACGAAGGTCAAATGCCCGGTAAAATTGATCTTGCCTCATCACCGGGGACAACTGTTTCTTCAACCCAAACTACCGGGAGAACCGCTTCAGAGGAATTTCCCGCTGAAAAATTTACGGAAGCACCGGACACTACACATCGTTTAATGATTGTTGTTGATAATGAAACAGATATTAACGAGCTTATGTTTCAATTGGCCAACTTCAATTTTGACCATTTTGCTACCGGTGGGCTCCAGCTCGAAAGGTCCCGGTTGTCACCCGCTCTGTCTGTTTTGGAGACGGGGCCGTTTGCTAATAAACGGACAGGCCTCGACTATTTCTTTTCGTTGATTAATCAGCCTTCTGTTTTTAATGTGAACAATGTAAAGGAGCCGCTTGTAGTGATTATATCCGGCGATAACCGGCAAAAAATAGAGAATGCCACTGATGTCGAAGATTACAAAGCATTCTTTTTGGAGAAATATTTGCAGGGGAGTGATCCTTCGGCCGTAATCATAAATGAAAGTGAAATTCCCGAATATTCCTACACCGAAAGAAACAGATAAAGAGACTGTCGGGAAAGTTGTTTTGAAGAAGAATTTGCTATGGAAGAGACAAAAAAAATACAGGATACTCTGGGTGGACGATGAAATGGAACACCTGAAATCACATCTGATTTTTCTACAGGAAAAGGGATTCATTGTAGAATCTGCAACCAACGGGAACGATGCGATTGATATTCTGGAAGAGCATAATTTTGATCTTGTTTTTCTTGATGAAAATATGCCCGGCATGAGTGGCCTGGAAACCCTTTCACAGATGAAGGAGATCAGACCGAGTCTGCCCGTGATCATGATAACCAAAAGCGAAGAAGAGGACATAATGGATCAGGCCATAGGGAGCAAAATAGCTGATTACCTTATCAAGCCTGTTAAACCCAACCAGATTCTGTCGTCGATAAAAAGGCATGTTGACCGCGATCGGCTGGTTTCACAAAAAGCAACCAGTGATTATCAGGCAGAATTCTCAAACATCGGATTCAGACTAAGCGACCGGTTAAGCATAAATGAGTGGAGTGAGGTGTATAAAAAGCTGGTTTACTGGGAACTTGAACTTCAAAGTACCAACAGCCCTATGGATGAGGTGTTGAAAATGCAGAAGAGCGAAGCAAACCAGCTGTTTGCCCGGACCGTGAAAGACAACTACGAAAACTGGCTGACTGATAATTCCGGTCCCCTGATGTCGCACCGGGTATTCAAAAATTATGTGCTTCCGTGTCTTGACAAAGGTGAAAGGGTCGTTTTGGTAGTTATCGATAATTTCAGGCTCGATCAATGGGAAACCATTCGTTATGACATCCGTCCTTATTTCGATGTAAAAGCTGATAACCTGTATTGCAGTATTTTGCCCACAGCAACCCAGTATGCCCGGAACGCTCTGTTTTCGGGCCTTTTGCCTACCCAAATTGAGGAGATTTATCCCGATTTGTGGGTGGATGAGGACGACGAAGGTGGTCGTAATCAGTACGAAGATGAGTTGATAGGCACTTTTCTCAAACGGATGCGGCGCTCTTTTACCTACTCATATCATAAGATTAGTGACACCGAGGCCGGAAGAAGGCTGGCCGATAATCCCGGGCAGTTGAAAATGTACGACCTGAACGTTCTGGTGTTCAATTTTATTGATATGTTATCTCATGCCCGGACAGAAATGAAGATGATACGCGAGTTGGCTTCCGATGAGTCGGCTTATCGTTCCTTAACACGTTCATGGTTTTTACATTCACCTTTGTTTGAGTTACTCAAGAAGCTTTCAGGAGAAAGGGTGCGGGTTATTCTTACCTCCGACCATGGTTCCATACGTGTACAACATCCTCTGAAAGTGGTGGGTGACCGTAACACTAATACAAATCTGCGCTTTAAGCAGGGTAAGAATCTGGCATACAAAGCAAAAGATGTATATGAGGTAAAAAGACCGGAAAATGCGTTTCTTCCTCGGGTCAATGTCTCTACTTCATATATTTTTGCCAGGGGAGATGATTTTTTTGCTTATCCCAATAATTATAACTATTACGTTAATTATTACAAGGATACATTTCAGCATGGGGGCATTTCACTTGAAGAGATGCTGGTCCCGTTGGTGCAACTCGTCCCGCTTTAACCAGAATAACTTCACAAGCTCGCGAAGATATCCGTGGCAGGTCTGTAGTGGTTAGTTGATAGCGGTTAGTCAATAGTGATCTAATATGTTGTTACGGTTGTTTGGATTGTTAAGTGGTTAATATTGTTAAGTTTAAGTTCACATTATCTAACAATCTAACAATCTAACAATCCTAACAATAACTAACAACCCTAACAATCCAGCAATCTTAAATCTGATATCTGAAAACTAACGATCTATTGTAAATATGGAGTACATTTTTACCATTCAGTCTGAACATGAAATTGAAAAAGCGGCGAAAGAATTTTTGCCGCTGTTACATCAACACAAGGTGGTTGCATTTTACGGGGAGATGGGCGTGGGTAAAACCACATTTATCAAAGGTTTGTGTCGCGTCATGGGAGTGACAGGCGCAGTAACCAGCCCAAGTTTTGCTTTGGTTAATGAATATAGCGCTGATAATGATACTGTTATTTATCATTTTGATTTTTACCGCTTGAAAAATGTGGTAGAAGTGTTTGACATGGGCTATGAAGATTACTTTTTTAGTGACCATATCTGTCTGATTGAATGGCCTGAGAAAGTTGCCAATGTTTTACCAGACAACCGCCTGGATGTTACAATTATTGAAAATCCGGATGGCTCCCGCACCATTCGTGTAAAAGAGTAATGCATTCATTATAGCAGCAGCCTTCATTTCCATACTTCAAAATTTCGGAACACGATATATTTTTTTGTAACTTGACCGCAGAAAATTTTTTGTACACGATTGTTTATAAAATTTCGGTTGCTTCGACAGGCTGCATCTGCTTAATTTGGTCTTGTCACTTTTTTTGAATGATTAATTTTTAGAGTTACCGTATTTTGTTATCACTATACTGTATGAGTTATTTCGTAATACTGTTATCTTAGCATCTAACGAGTTATCGTATGGGGGACATCGGGAAAAGTGCATCATATTATTTTGCCATGAACCAAACAGGCTTAATGCCTAAAGAGGAATTAATGGAAGTGGGAAAAAAGCAGAAATCCATGTCTTTTGGCATTCCCTGCGAACGTGAAGATGGTGAGAACCGGATTCCTTTGACGCCTCAGGGCGTGGAATTGTTAACCGCCAACGGCCATGAAATCGTAATTGAAAGTGGGGCTGGTAACGCAGCCAGTTATTACGATCATGATTTTTCTGAAGCAGGTGCACGTATTGTCAATAATCACGAAGACCCGTTCCGTTGTGATGTTGTTCTTAAAGTTGCTCCCCCCGATGAAGAAGAACGGCAGTTGTTGTCTCCAGGACAACTGCTAATTTCGTTGTTGCATCTTGTAAAACAGGACCGCGACGCCATTCAGCAATTGATGCATAAAAAAATCAATGCATTGGCTTATGAATTCCTGAAAGACGAATCGGAATGCTACCCGGTTGTCAGGAGCATGAGTGAGATAGAGGGATATGCCGCTATTATGATTGCTTCCGAATACCTGAGTAAAGAAAAGGACGGCAAAGGGGTACTGCTTGGAGGAATCACTGGAATTTCGCCAGCCGAAGTAGTTGTTATCGGTGCGGGAACAGCCGGTGAGTTTGCAGTCAGGGCTGCGTTGGGACTTGGTTGTCAGGTTAAAGTGTTTGATAATTCTTATCGTAATTTGCGTGAGCTTGAGCGAAACGTAGGGCAGCGGCTTTTTACTTCCATTCTTCATCCGCAGGTGCTTAGTAAAGCTTTGAAATCCGCTGATGCCGTTATTGGTAGTTTACGGTATTTCGACCCACAGAGTGGGTTTCTTATTTCGGAAGAACAGATTGCAGGGATGAAACCAGGCTCAATTATTGTCGACCTGAGCATGGGAAACGGCGGATGTATTGAAACTGTGACTGCTTCATCCAATCAACAGGAACCGGTTGTAATTCATCACGGGGTTATTCACTACAGGGTACATAATATTTCATCCAGGGTAGCCCGGACGGCTTCTATTGCCCTGAGCAATATTTTTGCCCCGGTTTTGTTGAGACTCGCCATGGCCGGTGGTGTGAGCCAGCTTATAAAGGAGGATATGGGCGTCAGCCACGGTCTTTATCTTTACAAGGGAATCCTGACAAACCGCACTATAGGAGAAAAATTTAATCTCCCTTCCAAAGACATTGGGTTGCTGATGGCCGCCTTTTAATTTTTTCCGGTCTCTTTACTGGTTTCCCGGTTTGGATGAAGCTGAAAACTGGAGTTGTCGCATGCTGCCGCTGTTTCTTTTTGTCCCCTGATCTTTATCATCAGAAGTGGTTTCTTTTTTGACTTCAGGATGGCATGGAAGAGTGAATTTGAACGTAGCGCCACATCTTTCGTTTTCATTGTTGTGGCACCATATCTGACCGTTCATGGCACTAACGTAACGTTTGGCAATGGCCAGTCCGAGACCTGTACCGCCAAACTGACGGCTCAGGCGCAAATCTCCCTGCCTGAAGAGATCGAATATGACATTTTCTTTGCCTTCGGGAATACCTATTCCGCTGTCCTCTACAAAGAAAAGAATATGTTTTTCCCGTATTTCATAGCCGAAATGAACATACCCGGAGGCAGTAAATTTTACCGCATTATCAAGCAGATGATTCAGTACTTTATAGGTAGCTTCTTTGTCGAGTGATACAATGTCTTTTCCGTCAGGTTCCCCGAGGGTGATCCTGAGATTAAGGGGTTTCCCTGTTATACTGATTTCCGAAAGATAGTTGTTATGAAGTTGCTTCATTATATGATTGAGAGAGAAAGCTTTCTGTTCTTTTCCGATATTTTTGGCCTGAAAACGTGATATATCGATTAAAGAGTCCATAATGTGCAATAGGCGTGTACCGTTTTGCTGAATTATGTCGATGTAGTGACGACGCTGTTCAGCCGACATGTTTTCGGCACTCAGCAATTCGGTAAATCCCATTATTACATTCATCGGAGTTCGTATCTCATGGCTGAGATTAGCCAGAAAAGCCGATTTCAACCGGCTGCTTTCGTCAACAACCTGTTTGGCTTTCGAAATATTCTTGTTAAGGTTGTCCAGCAGTTGGTTCTTAAGTTTTAGTTCTTCTTCGGTTCTTAAAAGCTCCTTGTTTTTCTTTTCCATTTTTTCTTTGCTGATGAGATGTCTTAACTCAGAGGCTGCAAAGAAAGAGAAAAACTGAAGAGAGTTAATGGTAGTAAGCGTTGGCTGTTTTTTCTTCGAGAATATGAAAATAGCTCCCAGCGAAACTCCCTCACTGTTTTTGAGTAACATAGCTGTTACCGATTTAGCATGATGTTTTGTGGTGCCGAGCGAAGACAAAATTTCAGCGGGATCATTGCTGTGAACAGTATTATTTTGCAGCAAAGAGCTCAGTAATTTTGTTTCAAACTGAAGCGATTTTTTTTGCTGATCAATTTTGCTGGTATGCGAAAATGCTTCAACCTGGAATTTTTGTTCCTGGGTTAACCGCGCTATCAATACATATTCGGCCTGGCTGGTTTTTGATATTTTGAGTGCAAGGGTATCAATCGATGAAATGATCTTTGATTCAGGTATGTCAGAGTTTAAAGAGCGGATTAATTCGGAAGCATCTTCACTTGCAAAAAACCCGGATGGATTTGCTGAGCAACTGAATTTCCTGCGGGGGGATAAAAACTTGACAATTCTGGTTATAAGATTCATACCTTCAAAAAAAATTTCGTACTTCAAAAAAAACTTTTACTGAAACTAATCCAAAATCTTTTGACGAACAACTTTTTAATAGTGATTATTTAACTATGGTGCCTTTTCGATTTTGGCAGATATATGTTATGAATCTGCAGCAATGAAGTTGGCAAAAAAGCCTCTTTCAGGAGTGAGCTCATGTATTAATAGCCTGCGGCTTGTCCATCCTTTCTGGATTCTGAGGCACCGATATATATACCTCTTTCATGGTCATACATGATCCCCTGGAATCCACCATAAATACCCAGTTCGTAAGTTACTTTATGCCCCATTTGCATTAAAGCTCTTATGGTCTGGTACGGTATGCCTTTTTCTGCATGGATTTCTCCGGTGGATTTCTCTCTGATGCCGGTAGGTGAACTTCCGCCAGAATGCGCAAATCTTGGAGCATCCCCTGCTTCCTGAAGATTCATTTTAAAGTCAATCAGGTTCATCAATATTTGGACGTGCCCCTGAGGTTGAAAATCACCGCCCATTACGCCGAAACTCAGCCAGGGCTTATCGTCTTTAGTAACAAAAGCCGGAATGATTGTGTGAAAAGGACGCTTCCCCGGGGCATATTCGTTGGCATCTCCGGGCTTCAGGGAAAAAAGCTCACCTCTGTTTTGAATCATAAAGCCCAGTCCGGGCGGAACCATGCCCGATCCCATTCCGCGGTAGTTGCTTTGAATAAGCGATACCATATTTCCCCATTGATCGGCGACGGTAAGATAAACGGTTTCGCTATGGTTTTCAGCGCGTGGTGAATAGGCGCCGGCTTTAGCAGTGTCTATCAAAGCTCTTCTTTTAGCAGCGTATTCATCAGATAGCAATTGCTTAAGAGGAATATTTGCAAAATCGGGGTCGGCAATGAATTTGGCGCGATCCTCGAAGGCCAGTTTTTTGGCCTCGGTGACAAGATGCAAATGGCGGGGAGTACCGAAATCTTCAGGGGAAAATTCATAACTTTCAAGGATGTTGAGCATTATCTGAGCGATGATTCCCTGTCCGTTGGGGGGAAGTTCCCACAGGGTGTAACCCCGGTAATCTACCGGTAAGGGGTCTACCCACTCGGATTTGTGAAGTGAAAAGTCTTCTTTGCTTAAAAATCCGCCCTGGTTTTGTATAAAGTTCACGATGGTTTCTGCGATGGGGCCGTTATAAAAAGCATCTCTTCCTTCTTCTGCTATCAGGCGATAGGTGCCGGCAAGATTCGGATTTCTGAAAATATCTCCTTTTTCAGGGGCTTCACCGTCAACAGAGAAGGTGCTCATTACATTCGGATATTCGGAAAAGTGTTTAAGCGAAAGCTTCCAATAATGGCTTATAAGTTCGGTTACGGGAAAACCTTCTTCGGCATAGGTGATTGCCGGCTGAAGGATTTCTTCCATGGATAATTTTCCGAACTTTTCATGGAGTTCAAACCATGCGTCAACACATCCGGGCACCGAAACCGCCAGGGGTCCGTATGCCGGTATCTTTTTCATTCTGTTTGAAAGGAAGTAGTCGATGGTAAGTAACCTGGGGGAGCGTCCGCTTCCGTTGATGCCGTAAAGATTTTTGGTTTGAGAATCCCATACAATGGCAAACAGATCGCCTCCGATTCCGCTTCCAGTGGGTTCCATTAAGCCTAATGCCGCATTAGCAGCAATGGCCGCGTCGACAGCTGTTCCTCCGTTCTTAAGAACATCAATCCCAATTTGCGTGGCAAGGGGCTGGCTTGTGGCCACCATTCCTTTTTCGCCGATTACTTCGGACCGGGTGGCGAAGGGTTTCCCGGTAATTCTGTCCTGACCTGATGACACAGAAATAAATGCAAATAAAATTGCTACTGTTAGGCACAGGTTTTGAAGGTTTCTCATTTTAATATATTGTGTAATGCTTAAAGCTGGTTTGCTTAATTTCTTTTGCAATTTAAGAAAAACAAATATGTAAATCAATGGTGCAGTCTATTTTTTAGAACAAAAGGTGCTTTTTGTGATGAGTCTAAAATCGTATGGTATATTGTGAGGGAAATTCCCCGGCAAGGTTAAGTGCCGGTAGTTTGTTAAGAAGAGGCCTGAATGAATAGATGCAGGACTTTTGTTATGAGAAAGTTAAGATGACAAAATGTTAGAATTATAGTTGTTAAATGATTTGTATGATTTTGATATACTGAATCTTAGTAAACAAAACTTTTTAATCGTAAACTATTGGTTTTTCATTGGATTGTAAACTTTAACGAATTGTTGAAAAAAAAAGCCGTAAAACCTATTGGTTTACGGCTTTTAGTAGCGGGGGCCAGACTCGAACTGACGACCTTTGGGTTATGAGCCCAACGAGCTACCAACTGCTCCACCCCGCAATATATTTTATTAATTTTTTGTTTCTGTTTTGCAGGTGCAAATATAAAAGCTTTTGGCGGCTGTTCCAAATGATTTGAGTGTTAAATTTTGATAATTTCTGAGATGCCGGCTGTTGTTTAATATTTTTAGATGGAAGGTCTGTTGTGAAATTTTGTTTCGTAACATCCATAATATTGCTTAATTTTGTCAGATTAAAGTAGCCGACAGGCCAAAGCATGAGCATGGGGGCAGTGAGCAAAGAGTAAAGGTGGAAAGGTGTGAGGGTAAAAGGGCAGGAAGGTAGCATGAAGTACAGATTGTTAGATTGTTAGAGAATGTAATAAAACATATAACACTCTAACAATAATCAACAACATTAACAACTAAACAGCACTAACAATTCTAAGAGCTGTAACAACTTATTAAATGTAAGATGACTAAAGCATGATAAGGTTTCCAGCAATAAGAACCTGTATAAATCCTGCATGCGAGTTCCATCAGACCAATAACTTAGACTAATTTTATACTGATGAAACGAGCATGGGAAGGTTTACCACAACTAAAACATGTATAAATGCTTGCATGCGAGTTCCATCCGACCTTAATAAATAAATTTTATACGGATGAAAATATTTTAATCTGTAGTTTTTTGTCATTAGCCGGTTGTGGGATTTGCTGGTACTGACATGCTCAAAATCTGACGAAATAGAGAATTTTGAGTTTTGAGTGAGATGAAAGAGATAATGACAATTTATGTAAAGTGAGATCATGGCAGGTATCAAAAGAAAAGAATTTATTAAAAAGCTAGAAAAGTAAATATAAGCTGGCCATCTTCAACGAACAGACCTACGAAGAAGTATTGGTGATCAGGTTATCCCGTCTCAATGTATTTACCATCGTTGGTTTTTCTGCCATTTTGTTAATTGTATTGGTAACACTTATCATTGCTTTTACGGGGTTGAGAGAATACATTCCGGGTTATCCCGATGCCAATCAAAGATTGTTGATAGTAAGGAATGCACAACGAGTTGATTCTCTTTTTCTGGAGATTGAAAAGAGGAATAATTTTATCGACAATATGCAACAGATTATCAGTGGCGAGGTTCCGGGAACTGAAGAGAGAGCAACTCCGGTGCAAGAGCAGGCTGCTTCATCGGAAGAGGACCAAACTGAAGATACCGCCGGATGGCAGGATATTGAATTTACCAGATCGGAAGAAGATTCCATTTTCAGAGCGTTGGTTGAGCGAGAAGAAAAATTTAATGTTTCTGAACAGCCGGGACATAATTTAGGTGTTCTTATCGAAAACACTTTCTTTTTTCCTCCTTTAAAGGGAATGGTTCTCAATAAATTTGGTGATCCGCGAGGACATTTCGGGGTTGACATAGTTGCCGGGCCCGGTGCCCGCGTGTCTGCTGTAATGGACGGGGTTGTTATTTTCTCGGGATGGACTGTTGAGACCGGTTATGTTATTCAGCTCCAACATGCCAATAACTTCATTTCAATGTATAAACATAATGAAAGGTTATTGAAAACGACCGGTGAACATGTTAAAGCTGGCGAAGCTATTGCTAATGTCGGCAATTCCGGAGAGTTAACCACAGGGCCGCATCTGCATTTTGAACTTTGGCATAATGGTATTCCTCTCGACCCGCAGGAGTATATATCTTTCTGATATTAAATAGTGTCTGTCCATAAAGTTAATAGTCAGTTTAAAAAAGCCTAAACGCAGAGGTGTAAATACTTTCATGCGGGTTCCAGCAGACCAGTAACTCAGAAAAATTATCTACTAATGAAACGAGCATGGCAAGGATTGCAACAATAAGGATCTGTATAAATGCTTTCATGCGAGTTCCATTCGACCTTAATAAACAAATTTTTTACGAATGAAACGACGTATCGCGATTCTTGGTTCTACGGGTTCTATCGGGACGCAGGCGCTTGAGGTAATAAAGCAGCATAGCAGTCTTTTCGAGGTCGAAGTGCTGACTGCGGGGAAAAATGCCGAACTTTTAACTGAACAGGCCAGAAAGTTTCACCCAAATGCCGTAGTGATCAGCGATCAAAATAAATATCAGTGGGTTCGGGATCAATTATCAAATCTGCCGGTAAAAGTTTATACCGGCAGTGATGCTTTGGCACAGGTAGGGGCAATGAGTACTGTGGATATGGTTTTGGTGGCATTGGTGGGTTTCTCAGGCCTGCTTCCAACCATTAAAGCTATAGAAGCCGGCAAACCAATTGCCCTGGCAAATAAAGAAACCCTGGTGGTAGCAGGAGATATGATAATGGAACTGGCGCAAAAAAGGAATGTCCCTGTTTTACCCGTTGATTCCGAACACTCAGCAATATTTCAGTGTCTGGAGGGAGAAAATAAGCGATCCGTTGAAAAAATAATTCTTACTGCATCCGGGGGCCCTTTCAGGGGCAAAGATGTTGAATTTTTAAGGAAAGTTACCCGATGCCAGGCACTGAATCACCCAAACTGGAAAATGGGTGACAAAATCACCATCGATTCAGCTTCTTTAATGAACAAAGGATTTGAAGCCATTGAGGCCAGGTGGCTTTTTGATGTTCAACCCACACAAATTGAGATTGTTGTGCATCCTCAATCCATCGTTCACTCAATGGTGCAATTTGAGGATGGATCGATTAAGGCACAGATGGGATTACCTGATATGCGGCTGCCAATACAATATGCACTCGGCTATCCGGGACGGTTAGAGAATAAATTTCCACGATTTAATTTTTCCGATTACCCCACACTTACGTTTGAAAAAGCGGATGTGAATGTTTTCAGAAACCTCTCTCTCGCCTTTGAAGCTATGAACAAAGGGGGAAATATGCCTTGTATTGTGAATGCTGCCAACGAAGTGGCCGTGGAGGCTTTTCTGGCCTCGAGAATCGGGTTCGTGCAAATGTCGAATGTCATTGAACAAACCATGTTAAAAGCAACTTATGTAGAGAAGCCTGTTTTTTCAGATTATCTGGAATCCGATAAAGAGGCCAGAGCATTAGCTGCTGAAATAGTAAAAAAATAAAGAAAAACAATATATTTGTGACGCTTTCAGTTAGTGATTGTTTTAACCTGATTAATAAATCGGGTTCGTTGAAACCAGATTGAATAAATTACAACAAGAAAAGAGCATGGAATTTTTAATAAAAGCATTGCAACTCATTCTCAGCCTTTCTATCCTGATCATTCTTCATGAATTTGGACATTTCTTTTTTGCAAAAATTTTCAAAACGCGTGTTGAAAAGTTTTATCTGTTCTTCAACCCCGGTTTTTCCTTATTCAAATTAAAAAAAGGAGAAACCGAGTACGGAATTGGATGGCTTCCGCTTGGAGGATATGTGAAAATATCCGGAATGATTGATGAATCGATGGATAAAGAACAACTAAAGCAACCTCCCCAGCCATGGGAATTCAGGTCGAAGCCGGCATGGCAGCGACTTTTAATTATGGTTGGCGGCGTTTTGATTAATTTTATTCTGGCTTTGTTCATCTTTTGGATGATACTCTTTAAATGGGGAGATTCATATGTTCCAGTCGACGGTGCTAAATACGGATATTCATACCATCCCATTGGTCATGAGATCGGTCTTGAAGATGGCGACATCATTCTTTCGATAGACACATTTGAAGTTGAAACCATTTCTGATGTTGTCCATTACATTCTCCTTGAAGAACCTGAGTCTTTTACTGTTCAGCGGGGAGATTCGGTTTTTCGGCTACCCGTGCCTGACGGTTTGGGACAGCGGTTTCTTTCAGGCGGGGTGAAGCAGTTTGCTCAGTTCAGAATTCCGTTTGTTGTAGATTCTATTATCAGCGGAATGCCTGCCGAGGAAGCCGGAATAAAAAAGGGTGACAGCCTGATCGCCGTTAGCGGTACTGAGGCGCCGTTTTTTCATGAATTTGTAGCAGAACTGAATAAATATACGGGAGATAGCACGATAATTTCATTCTACAGGGATGGTGTTTTAATGTCATTGCCTGTTCTGGTCAATAAGTCGGGCAAGATTGGGATTGCACCCAAATCGCCTTCCAATTACCTTGAAGTAAAGACACACAAATATGGTTTTTTTGAAGCTTTTCCTGCCGGAATTAGTAAAGGTGTCAGTGTGTTGGCGAGTTATGTAAAACAGTTGAGACTTATTTTCACCAAAGAAGGAATGCGTCAGGTTGGAGGTTTCGGAACCATTGGCAGTTTGTTCCCGGCCAGTTGGGACTGGTTAAGTTTTTGGACAACCACTGCCTTCCTGTCGTTGATTCTTGCTTTTATGAATATTTTGCCAATTCCGGCTCTTGACGGAGGACATGTTTTGTTCCTTCTTTATGAAATGGTAACGGGCAGAAAGCCCAGCGAAAAATTTCTGGAACATGCTCAACTCATCGGAATGATTTTGCTGATTGCTTTACTGCTGTATGCCAACGGAAACGATATTTTCCGATGGCTAAGCGAATAAGAGGCAGATTTGTCACAAAATATTTTGCATGCACAACACTTTTCACGATTAATTAATACATTTGTGAATAAGAGGCAGAACAACTCATCTACATAACTTTTTAGTATATAACCTCATGTTAATTTTAAAAAGGAAAATATGGAACCTTCTTCATTATTTTTGGTAATACCAGGCGGTTGGGAATGGATTGTAATCATTCTGGCTATTTTATTGTTGTTCGGGGGTCGAAAAATTCCTGAACTGATGAAAGGACTCGGACAGGGAATGAGAGAATTTAAAAAGGCGCGGAATGAAGCTACGGAAGATAAAAAGAAACCTGTAGAAGGGGAGGACAATTCCGAAAAAGAGAAATCCTGAGGAAAGGACTATCCAGTGTCCGTCTTTTGTGAAAGGGAGGTTTCTCCCTTTTATTATCTTTTTTAAACCACCTTCA
The DNA here is from genome assembly GCF_000250735.1 of Anaerophaga thermohalophila str. Valhall. Lineage (GTDB taxonomy): Bacteria > Bacteroidota > Bacteroidia > Bacteroidales > Marinilabiliaceae > Anaerophaga > Anaerophaga thermohalophila_A. The sequence continues at coordinate 100,560 of NZ_AHZV01000182.1, read as the reverse complement.
CTTGATTTGTATGACAGGACTCCGGGTGTTTAGAATATTTGCATTTTTGATTTGCATAATGCAACCGAAGTTAGCCGAAAAGGTATGGGGGAATAATCATGTTCCCGTCTATCTGGTAGAATCCAGGATAGAAAAACTGGATTTGCAGACACCCATACCACTTCATTACAATCAATTTGTTCAGGCTTATATTGATGTTTATACAATTAAGCGACCTGAACATCTGGCCGGTATATTGTCCCGTTCGCAGCTTTATTTCCCTCTTTTTGAAGAGTACCTGGATAAGTATGAACTTCCGCTTGAATTGAAATATCTGGCTGTAATTGAATCCGCCCTGGAACCACAGGCAAAATCTACATCCGGGGCTTACGGACTTTGGCAATTTTTATATCAGGCTTCGCGAATGTTTGATTTAAGGATAACTTCCTACATTGACGAAAGGGCCGACCCTGTGAAATCGACCGATGCCGCTTGTCGTTATCTCAAATATTTGTACGACAACTTTAATGATTGGTTGTTGGCAATTGCTGCCTATAATGGTGGCATCGGGGCAGTTAAAGAGGCGATAGAAAAATCGGGAGGTGAAACAGATTACTGGAAACTCCGACCTTATCTGCCCGAGCAGGTAAGAGGTTATGTTCCTGCATTCGTGGCAATTAATTATGCCATGCAATATCATCATGCCTATAATATTTATCCGGCACCGACGCAATATCGTTATGAAGAGTTGCTGACCACTTCTGTGCCAGGTGGTATTTCGTTTGAGCAAATATCCAGATTAACCGGTATTTCTGTCAATCTGCTTCGGTTCCTGAACCCCGTCTATAAAATGGACTATATCCCTGTTCAACAGGGTCCGGTAAGGATTGTCATTCCCGAGGATAAAATTGAAGTTTTCCATCAACAGCTTCCCTTTTTTCAAACTGAAGAGCATCCGGCAGAAGATAATATGCAGGCTTATGGCGATACTACGGGGCGACAAAAATCTACTCACATTGTGAATCACGGTGAATTTTTCCATGCCATTGCTATGCAATATGAATGCAGGATTGAAGATATTATGATCTGGAACAATCTGGAAGAAAAGCATCTTTATGCCGGACAAGAATTAATTGTTTGGGAACCTGTGGATAAGAAGAATGATCCAGGCATTCATTGTGTTGATTCGGAGATAGAAAGTCAATGGTTTAAGGCAGATATCAAAGGTAGACTATCTGAAGATGAGGTGCCACGTTAAAAGTGGATGTGAAAAATTTTGCGCAATAGATGATATTGGCAAAAAGAGCTATGTAAGAGTGGACTCATCCAATTTTTTGTAAATTTACGATAAACTGATAAATTCAAAAACAAAGACCGGTGATGTCACGAATCGGGATAGTAAAAAGTTTCATCAAAATTTTCACTCAAAACTAATAATATGGCCTTAAAGAATATTTCATCAAAACAGATAAGGATACTTCTTTCCGTAGTTGCTTTCCTGGTTTTATTTTCGTGTAAGGATGAAGGAGGGGCTCATAAACCCAATATATCGGGTAGCATGGGAGAAATGCTTATTGTAATGAATGATTCGGTAAAAGAAAGTGCGGGAGGAAAAACCCTGCTCTCTGTTATGCGTCAACCCATGGTTGGTCTGCCGCAGGCAGAGTCTCTTTTTGATGTATCTGTTGTCCCTCACCGTGCCTTTAGTGAAAGGTTGAAACCTTTTAGAAATCTTGTTATTGTTTTTCTTGGCAATGACCGCGAACCTGATGTCAGGTATTACAAAAACAGGTGGGGCAAGCAACATGCCATGGCCGAAGTTTATGCGCAAGATACCTGGCAGCTCGATTCTCTCGTTAGGGAAGAAGAGATAAAATTAACCGGTTTTTTTGTCAGAGCCGAGCGGGACAGGAGTCAGGCTTATTACAGAAAATACATAAACAAAAACCTGACCGAAAAATTTAAAGAAGTATGGGATGCTTCTATGATTATTCCCGTCAACTTCAGTGAAAATAAGCCGGGAAAGAATTTTATGTGGATGTCGAATGAAACACCTTTAACCAGCCAGGGCTTGTTTGTATATTCATTTGAGTATACCGGATATGAAAGCATCACGGAACCGTACTTGTTGAATAAGCGGGATTCTGTTCTTCGTGCGAATGTTCCAGGGCCGTCTGAAGGGTCATATATGACCACCGAAGGCCGGTTGCCCGTTACTTATAAACGATTTGAACACAACGATCACCAGGTTGCTGAAATCCGTGGTCTTTGGCGTGTTGAAGGAGATATAATGGGGGGTCCTTTCGTGAGTTTTGCTCACATCGATCCCGAAAACAATCGTGTTGTGGTGACTGAAGGATATGTTTATGCTCCCGAGAAACCCGAAAAGCGAAATCTGGTCTGGCAACTGGAGTCGGTTCTGTATTCTTTCAGATTTCCTGATGATGACCCGAAGGAAGACCAGAAGGGAAGGGAGGAACAATGAGTCTTCCTTCATTTTCTGAAGACGATCTGAGGAAAGCCTCAAAACGGGAAGACCTGATACGGGAAACTGCTGCACAGATTATTAAAGACTTTGCAGAGTTCGATTTGTCCATCGGTTTTTCCGGTAATGTTCACGATTTTTACCAGGAACTTTTTGGACAAATGAAGCAGCATGTGGCTTACCTGCTTTCAGAAAAGACAGAAAAATTTCTTAATTTGCTTTACCGAATCGATGTGGATATTTCAGATATCGAAAGCTATCAGATGCAGGTGCCTGAGATTCCTTTCGATTCTCTTGTCACAGAGCTGATCATTCATCGGGAACTCAAAAAAGTATTAATGCGCGATTTTTTTCGACGTACAGGAAACGATAGTCCGTTAAAAAATGCCTAAACGCAGAGGCGCTATGACGCAAAGTTTTTAATATGAGGGAGTTGCTGTTTGTTTTTGTTTTTTACAAACAATTGATTATCAGTAATTTGTAAAAGTTTAACGGAGTATTGGGTAAATGAAACGAGCAAAAATCTTAAATTTAATAAGTTGTTACGGCTGTTAGAATTGATAATATTGTTAAGTTGTTGTGATGTTAAAATATGTTATTATAACATCTAATAATCTAACATCTAATAATCTAATAATCTAACATCTAAACATCTATCCATCTAAACATCTATTGTAAATATGAGCAATGAAAAAATAAAGGTTGCCATTACCCAGGGAGACATAAACGGTATAGGATATGAAGTGATATTTAAGACACTGGCCGATCCAAAAATAACAGAGCTTTTTACACCTGTTGTTTATGGGTCTTCCAAAGTGGCTGCCTACCATCGGAAGGCTTTGAATATTTCTAATTTTAGCCTGAACAATATACGATCCGGGGAAGAAGCGCATCCCAAACGGGTGAATATTGTTAATTGCCTGGATGATAATGTTCGAGTTGAGCTTGGAAAAGCTACCGAAACAGGGGGTATGGCTGCATTTGAAGCGCTTAAAAAGGCTGTGGAAGACTTAAAAAACGGTTTTGTTGATGTACTGGTGACAGCTCCCATCAATAAGAATGTTACTTTTTCTGATAAGTTTAACTTTCCCGGTCATACCGAGTATCTGGCCGAACAGTTTAATGCCACCTCTCATATCATGCTGATGGTCAGTCCGAAACTGAAGGTTGGTGTAGTTACCGGGCATGTACCTCTAAGGGATGTTGCGGAATTATTAACGATGGAAAGGATACTGGATAAAATCAGAGTGCTGGAAAAAACACTCCGGATAGATTTTACCATCAGAAAGCCGCGCATTGCAGTATTGGGACTTAATCCGCATGCCGGAGATAACGGACTTATAGGGGATGAGGAGATTAATGTTATTGCGCCTGCTATCGAAGTTGCCCGGAATGAGGGGATAATGGCTCTTGGCCCTTATCCGGCCGATGGTTTGTTCGGGTCTGGTGACGTTGGGAAATTTGATGCAGTTCTGGCTATGTATCACGATCAGGGACTGGCACCTTTTAAAAGCATTGCTTTCTCGGAAGGGGTAAATTTTACCGGTGGTTTGCCGGTTGTAAGAACTTCTCCCGATCATGGTACAGCCTTTGAAATTGCGGGTGAAAACAAAGCCGACGAGAGCTCCTTCCGTGAAGCTGTTTATCTGGCCATTGATGTTTTTAAGCGGCGAAAAATGCATGATGAGATATCTTCCGATCCATTGAAAAATGCAGACAGGAGAGACCTGGACGGAAGTGACCAATAAGTCAAAACAGGCTATATCAAAAATATTTCTGAAGTTTCTTGATATAGCCTGTTGTCGTGGTGTTGATGCATTTTATCCGTTGTTGTTGTCGGGATTGTAGTATCCCTTTATAATCCCGCGTTGTGAATTTTTTATGAAGAGAATGATCTCATCGCGTTCATTCGAAGCAGGCAGTTCAGCTTCAATACGTTCTATGGCCTGGCTGTTGTTCAGTCCTTTCTGGAACATAAAGCGGTAAATATCCTGAATATCCCGGATTTGCTCATTGGAAAAATTCCTGCGACGTAACCCAATGGAATTAACACCTGCATAGGAAATGGGTTCCCTGCCGGCCTTTACATAGGGGGGCACATCCTTGCTGACCAGACTGCCACCTGCAATCATAACATGGCTGCCAATATGAACAAACTGGTGGATTGCCGACAACCCCCCTACAATAGCCCAGTCGTCAATCTTCACCTCACCGGCTACCTGAACACTGTTGACCAGAATAACCTGGTTACCGATCACACAATCGTGCGCCACATGTACATAAGCCATCAGGAGGCAGTTTCTTCCTACCACGGTTTTGCCTTTTGATTTAGTGCCGCGATTAACAGTTACAAACTCTCTGATTGTTGTATTGTCACCAATAATGGCCAGCGAATCTTCACCTTCGAATTTCAAATCCTGGGGAATCGCCGAAATTACGGCTCCCGGAAAAATGTTACAGTTTTTTCCGATTCGGGCACCCTCAAGTATCGTTACATTGGAGCCTATTCTTGTGCCTTCGCCGATTTCAACATTTTTATCGATGGTCACGAATGGTTCGATAACCACATTGGGGGCTATTTTTGCTTCGGGATGGATGTATGCTAATGGTTGCTTCATAAATTATTGTTACTGCGATGACAGTTTCCCGTTTAAACCTGAAACAGGGAGGAAACTTTATTTTTGATGATTACTGTTTATTTTTTGCAATTTGTGCCATGAATTCTCCTTCTGCAACGATGGTGCTGCCGACAAAAGCCGTTCCTTTCATATTGGCAACGCCCCGCCTTATTTCAGTCACCAGTTCAAGTTTAAAAACCAGGGTGTCACCGGGTACCACCTTTTTTCTGAATTTAATATTATCAATCTTCAGAAAATAAGTACTGTATAGTTTCGGATCATCTACCTGGCTTAGTACCAGGATTCCTCCTATCTGTGCCATGGCTTCAACCTGAAGCACTCCCGGCATTACCGGTTCATCGGGGAAGTGCCCGACAAAAAACGGCTCATTCATGGTCACATTTTTGACACCCACGATTGTTTTTTCCTGAAGATCAATAATTTTATCAACAAGTAGGAATGGGGGGCGATGCGGAAGGAATCCTTTAATGGCATTGATGTCGTAAACCGGTTCGGCATCAGGATCGTAAAACGGAGCATCCTGCTTTAACTGACGACGCTTAATCTCTTTTCTGACAGCTTTGGCAAATTCCGCATTTATTTTATGGCCTGGTTTTTTGGCGATAATCCTGCCTTTTATTGGCATCCCTGCCAGGGTAAGATCGCCGATAACATCTAAAAGCTTATGCCTTGCCGGCTCATTTGGAAAGTGCAATTCAAGATTATTAAGAATGCCTATTGGTTTAACTTCTACCGAAGGCTTGTTGAACAATTTTGCCAAACGGTCCAGTTCCTGCTGGTCTACTTCTTTATCAATGATGATAATAGCATTATCCAGGTCGCCTCCTTTAATAAGGTTGTTCTTCAATAATGGTTCCAGCTCATGAAGGAAAACAAAAGTACGACATTTACTAATCTCTTCTTCAAACTCATCCATGCTTTCGATATTTGCAAACTGATTGGCCAGGATGAGTGAATTGTCGAATGATATGAGCGCCTGATATGATTGCCCTTCTTCCGGGATGGCGACAACAGAACTGCCTGTTTCCGGGTCTTCAACAATCATTTTTTCTTTTACAATGAAATATTGACGATCTTCGTCCTGTTCTTCAATCCCTGCCTTTTTTATGGCATCGACAAAAAAGCGGGCACTTCCGTCAAGAATAGGAGCTTCGGGTCCGTCTACTTCAATTACACAGTTATCGACTCCCATCCCGCGCAATGCAGCAAGGCAGTGCTCTATGGTGCTTACGCGGGCGTCATTCTCTTCGAGTACCGTTCCGCGTTCGGTAAAAACAACATTGTCGGCCAGAGCCCTGATTACAGGCTGACCTTCTAAGTCGACACGTTTAAAACAAAATCCTGTGTTCACCGGGGCAGGCTTCATAGTAAGGGTGACTTCTGCGCCGGTGTGTAATCCTGTTCCTTTTAATGAAACAGCTTCTCGAATGGTTCTTTGTTTTTCAGCCATAATATAAAAGATTAGGTCAAACCGGGCAGGAATTATTTTGTCTGCCGGTTCGTGTTCCTACTTTTCAGCAATTTTTTGTTGAATATCTTGAAGTTGCTTATATAAATCGGGTAATTTTCTGAAAAAAACGTATGATTTGTTGTATTGCATAGCATCGAATGCCGGGGAGCCCATAAGGGTAGTGTTCTCTTTTTTTACCGCGCCGGCTACCCCGGTTTGTGCGGCGAGTCTGGTTCCGTCGGCAACTTTGATGTGCCCGGCGACACCTGTCTGGCCGCCAAACATGCAGTTGCTGCCTATTTTAGTGCTACCTGCAATTCCTGTTTGTGCTGCAATTACCGTGTTATATCCGATTTCTACATTATGTGCTACCTGGACAAGGTTGTCGAGTTTAGCACCTCTCCGGATTATTGTTGAACCCATTGTTGCCCTGTCGATGGTGGTGTTGGCACCAATTTCCACCAGGTCTTCGATAACCACATTCCCCACCTGGGGAATTTTCTGATATTCACCATCTGCTCCGGGTGCAAAGCCAAAACCATCGGAACCTACCACCGCTCCTGAATGTATGATACAATCAGAGCCTATTTTGCAATGCTTATAAATTTTTACGCCTGAATAGACAATGGTATTGTCACCAAGGATAACACCTTCTCCGATAAAAGACCCCGGCCATATCTGAACATTTTTTCCAATTTTCGTTTTTTCGCCGATGTAGGCAAAGGCCCCGACATAAACGAAATCTCCCATTTCGGAAGTTTCATGAATGAAAGAGGGTTGTTCAATGCCGGTCTTTTTGGGAAGCGAACTTTCATAGAACTGAAGTAATTTGGCAAGTGCCTGATAGGCATCGTTCACTTTTATGAGAGTGGCTTTTACCGGTTTTTCGGGTTTAAAACTATTATTAACAATAACCACCGAGGCTTCGGTGGTGTAAATGTAGTGCTCATATTTCGGATTGGCCAGAAATGTTAGCGTTTCCGGCCGCCCTTCTTCAATCTTTGAAACATCTCTGACAACCTGGTTTTCGTTGCCTTCTATTTCTCCCTGAATGAGCCCGGCTATTTGTTTTGCAGTAAATTCCATGCTGAAAAATTTGGCACAAAACTAATAAATATATCTTTCTGTGTAAAATATAGTTGGGTATTGTGGCTATTTTTGGGTGTTTCTTATTGTGGTAAAACTATCTGTGTTCATTTCATCTTACATTTAAATAAGTTGTTACGGCTGTTAGAGTTGCTAAAGTTGTTAATATTGTTGATGTGTTAGTTGTTAGTATGTTAAATATTATTTTGAGGTACTGGTAGAATTTTCCACGCAAAAGCTGCAAAACATTATCATCCAAAGGGTGCAAAGACTAAATTTTATTTCAGGTACGCATCTTTGTGATAAACCAAAAATCTAACGATCTATTGATTTCGGATAACAAAGCACATATTTGTTTACCGTTTTTGCGAAAGCGGTATGGTCAAGCATATCTGAGGCAAAGGAAATGTCTTTTATTGTTCCGTCCTTATACAGGATATTGATATTTTCCTGTCCCACATTATAGGCACTGTTTGAAATATGGTCTGTGAAAACAAAGTAATCCATTTCATCGAGACCTATGTTCTTAATCTGTTTTTCCTTTTTTAGCGCAAGCAGCCTTTCTTTGTCAAACGGTGTATCTGAAATTTCTATTCGTAGCAAATCTCTGTTGAGCAGGCTTGATGATAAACGAGAAAGCACTGGATCGTTGTGATCTCTCCATAATTTCAGGGCACTCATAATATCGTTGTCGTCCAGCATGGTAAAATCATCCAGTATCCTTTGGTTGTTCAGAAAGTCGGTGGTACAAAATCTGTTCTTCAGGAAGGTGCTTAAAAATGGCGGGGCAGTCACTTTGGTATTATTAAGCGACAGATATTTGGCTCTGCGCAGCGCATTGATGAGCATTTTTTCGGCCACCAGGGCTGTTTTGTGAAGATAAACCTGCCAGTACATCAACCTGCGTGCCACAAGAAATTTCTCAATGGAATAAATCCCTTTGGCCTCTATCACAAGCTGGTTATTCTTTATTTCAAGCATTTTGATGATACGGTCGGAACCGATAATTCCTTCGGAAACACCAGAGAAGAAACTGTCGCGCTTCAAGTAGTCCAATCGGTCCATGTCGAGTTGGCTCGAAACCAATTGATGCAAAAAGAGCTTGCCGGTTTGTCCTTTAAAAATCTCAATGGCTTGCGAAAGCTGCCCTTTAAAATGTTTATTCAACCGATTCATTAACAGCAATGAAATGTCTTCATGGTTAAGATTTTCGATAAGGGTTTGTTCAAGCGCATGAGAGAATGGGCCGTGACCGATGTCGTGCATCAATATTGCTGCATTGGCTGCCGTCGACTCGTCAGATGAAATAAGGTGCCCCTTGTTCCGAAGGACAGAGATGGCCGACCCCATCAGGTAAAAAGCGCCCAGTGTGTGCTGAAACCGTGTGTGTACAGCCCCGGGATAAACAAGGGATGTCAGTCCAAGTTGTTTTATCCTTCTGAGTCTTTGGAGATAAGGATGTTCAATTAATTTAAAAAGAATGTTGTCAGGGATGCTGATAAATCCGTGTACGGGATCATTTACAATCTTTCTCTGATTATATTGTTGCATTTCGTTCACTTCACCTTCTTGATTTTGTGATACAAAGAAAGTGATTCATTGCGAATACAGCAAACAGCCCTCTGTATTATCAAAATGATTTGATTTTAAGGCAAAAAGGTTTTTGCATAATTGCTTTTCATTCCTTATATTTGCAGCGGTTTTTTCACAGTGAGTGGGTAGGGGACAGAAGTCCCCTATTTTATTAATAGATTGTGAATGATAACAAAGAAACAAATAGTAGAACTCATTGATTCGAAAGTAAAGGAAGACGGATTCTTTATTGTTGATGTCAATGTAAAACCTTCCAATAAAATAGAGGTTTTTATTGACAGTGATAAAGGTGTGCCTATTGAATACTGTGTCGAAGTTTCCCGTCTCATTGAGCATTCACTTGACAGGGAGGCCGAAGATTTTGAGTTGCAGGTGTCTTCTCCCGGAATCGGACAACCGTTTAAAGTTATCGAACAATATCACAAAGCAGTTGGCCGTCCGCTGGAGGTATTGACCAACGATGGACGCATACAAAAAGGTGTACTGAAGGAAGTTTTTGAGACAGGATTTGTAATCGAAGAAGAGAAAAAGGTGAAAATTGAAGGAAAAAAGAAAAAAGAGTTGCAGGTTTTCAGGTATGAATTTAGTTTTGATGAAGTTAAGAGAGTTAAGGAATTATTGAAATTATGACAGGTGTCAATAGAGCGTTAGATTTTAGATACAAGATGACTCATATAATATTGATATACTGCATTTTACAAATACAGCCTTTTAAACACAAGCTATTGGATTGCAACGTATTGTAAAAGTTTAACGGGTTGTTGTATCCTGCAATAAATGACGAATAGTAACACGAAATAATTGGCTGTGGAGTTGCACCGAAAAGAACAAAAGAAGTAACAACGTTTATTTATAAGGCGATGGAAAATATTAATCTGATAGACACTTTTTCGGAATTTAAAGAATTAAAAAACATTGACCGTGCCACAATGGTACGTGTTCTGGAAGATTCATTCCGTAGTGTTCTGGTCAAAATCTTCGGCAGTGATGAAAATTTTGACGTCATCGTAAATATTGATAAAGGAGACTTTGAAATCTGGCGAAACCGTGAAGTTGTCCCCGACGGAGAGGTGGAGGACCCGAATACCCAGATTTCATTGACAGAGGCAAGAAAATTTGATCCTGATTACGAAGTCGGAGAGGAAGTAGTGGATGAAGTAGACTTTCATAAATTTGGTCGTCGTGCCATTCTGACATTGCGTCAGAACCTTGCCGGACAAATTATGGAACTTGAAAAGGACCAGCTTTACAACAAATATACAGAACGTATCGGCGAGGTGGTTACCGGCGAAGTTTACCAGATATGGAAACGAGAGATGCTTATTCTCGACGATGAAGGAAATGAGCTAATCCTTCCGCGGGCAGAGCAAATTCCGGGAGATTTTTTCCGCAAAGGCGAAACAGTGAGAGCTGTAGTAATCAAAGTAGAGATGCGGAACAACAATCCGCTGATTATCTTGTCGCGTACATCGCCTGTATTTCTTGAACGTTTGTTCGAATTTGAGGTTCCCGAAATTTATGATGGTTTGATCACCATTAAGAAGATAGTACGTGCACCCGGTGAGCGGGCAAAGGTTGCTGTGGAATCTTATGACGAACGAATTGACCCGGTAGGTGCATGTGTTGGAATGAAGGGATCGCGTATTCATGGAATCGTGCGGGAGCTGCACAACGAGAATATTGATGTCATCAATTACACAACCAACACGCAGTTGTTTATACAGCGGGCGTTGAATCCCGCTAAAGTATCAAGTGTTAAAATCTTTGAAGATGAGAAACGCGCGGATGTCTACCTTCAACCCGAGGAGGTGTCTCTTGCAATTGGTAAAGGAGGATTAAATATCCGCCTGGCAAGTCAACTTACCGGTTATGAGATAGATGTTTATCGTGAGACAGAGAATGAAGATGAAGAAGACGTTTCTCTTGACGAATTTTCAGACGAAATTGAAGGTTGGATCATTGACGAATTGAAGGCAATTGGTTGCGATACTGCAAAATCCGTACTTGAGCTAACCGTTGAAGACCTTACTAAAAGGACCGATCTGGAAGAAGAAACCATTCGCGACGTTATTAATATTCTGAAGGCCGAATTTGAATAATTCGTTTATCTTTGTCCGTCAAAGATTTTTTATCTTTTTATCAGAAAAACGAAAGTCCTTTATATGGCAGTTGGAAAAAGACTTAGTAAAATAGCAAAAGAATGTAATGTAGGGATCAACACAATCGTTGAATTTCTGCATAAAAAGGGGTTCGAAATAGAATCCAACCCGAATACCAAGGTTTCGGAAGAGATGTATGATCTTCTGAAAAAGGAATATCGTTCGGACCTGACTGTGAAGATGGAATCGCAGAAGTTGGTCGACAGAAAGCACAAGGGTAAAAAATCCTCTGTGTCCATCGATGATTTGAAAGAAAGTCAGCACGATGAGGATGAAGATGAGGATATTGAAGATATTGAAGAAGATCAGGAAAGACCGGTAAAACCGGTGGGGAAAAAAGAGGAAAAACCAACTGCCGAAGTGTCTTCCCCCAGGCAAAAAATGGATGTTAAAGTGGTGGGAAAAATTGACCTCGACAAGAAAGGGCCATCTGAAGAAAGCAAAAAAGAAGAAAAGGCTAAAGAAGTCGAACAGGAGGCTAAGCCTCCCGTAAGTAAAGACACAGAGAAAGCAGGGCTGAAAGAGGAGAAGAAAGAAAAAGATAAGCAGGAAGAAAAAGCCGAAGCGGAAACAAAAGAACAGACGAAGGAAACTACTGCTTCCGGGAAAGCTGAAGAAGAGAGGAAACAACCCGAAGAGGATGTTAATATTCCGGTTGAACCTCCTAAGGGGAAAGACATTAAGGTGGTGGGAAAAATTGACCTCGATAAAAAATCCCCGGCAGAAACAAAGTATGTGAAAAAAGATACAGCCGAATCCAAAAAGCAGGAGGCGGAGACTTCTGCCGGAACACCCGGTAAAAAAGAGGATGCTAAGATTGCAGCCAAACATCCTCAGAAAGAAGAGAAGAAAGAGGAAAAGAAGTCGGGTGAAAAGACTGAAAAATCTACCGAAAAGCCCACAGAAAAACCTCAAGAGGCAAAACCTGAAATTAAGTCGGAGGATAAAAGCGGAAAAGAATCGGGACAGGAACAGGAGAAAGCTGATAAAGACAGCTTTATGCCTACCAAGGTGAAAAAATTATCGGGGCCAACCGTGGTGGGTAAAATCAATCTGCCCGAAAATGCCCGTACTGAGAATAACAACAGAGACGAGCAGCGGAAGAAAAAGAAAAAACGTAAGCGCATCCGCAAAGAGAAAGAGCGGGTGAATATCGATGATAATCAGCAACAAACCCAGGCAGGTGGTAAGTCTCAGGAGAAAAAAGAAAAACGTAAAAAGTCCAAGGCAAAAAAACGGCCGACCCGTCCTGAAGTGAGCGAAGAAGATGTCCAGAAACAGATAAAAAGAAACTCTGGCACGCCTGACTTCGAAAGGGAAATCCAAGGCCTCCCGGCACCGTCGCGATAAGAGGGATGCTGCAGCCCAAAAAGAGCATGAGGCAAAGGAGCGGATGTCGGAAGAGAGTAAAGTGCTTAAAGTTACCGAGTTTCTGACTGCCAACGAGCTGGCCAATCTGATGGATGTTCAGGTAAACCAGGTGATAGCCACCTGTATGAGCCTTGGTCTGTTTGTTTCGATTAACCAAAGACTTGATGCGGAAACCATCACCCTGGTTGCCGAAGAATATGGTTATAAGGTGGAATTTATCAGTGTAGACGCAGCCGAAACCATAGAGGAAGAAGAAGATAGTCCCGAAGATTTGCAGCCCCGGCCACCAATCATCACCGTAATGGGGCATGTCGATCACGGTAAAACGTCATTGCTCGACCACATCAGAAGCACAAATGTTATTGCCGGTGAAGCCGGTGGGATAACTCAGCATATTGGTGCCTACAATGTTAAACTGGAAGGTGGCAGGGAGATTACTTTCCTTGATACGCCAGGGCATGAGGCTTTTACTGCTATGCGTGCACGTGGTGCACAGGTTACCGATATTGCCATTATTATTGTAGCTGCCGATGATAATGTAATGCCGCAGACCGTTGAGGCCATAAATCATGCTTCGGCTGCCGGTGTTCCCATCGTGTTTGCCATTAATAAAATTGATAAGCCCAATGCCAATCCTGATAAGGTAAAGGAAGAACTGGCCAAAATGAACTATCTTGTTGAAGAGTGGGGAGGAAAATATCAATCACAGGATATTAGTGCCAAAAACGGGATCAATGTTGAACAGTTGCTTGAAAAGGTTTTACTCGAAGCCGATCTTCTCGAACTTAAGGCCAATCCGAATAAACCTGCTGTAGGTTCGGTTATTGAGTCCAGCCTTGATCGTGGACGCGGATATGTTGCCACACTTCTGGTTCAGGCCGGGACACTCAAAGCCGGTGATCTGATCCTTTCAGGACAGTATTACGGTCACGTAAAAGCCATGTTTAATGAGCGAAATCAAAAAATTGAAGAGGCCGGACCTTCACAACCGGTGTTGGTGCTTGGATTAAACGGTGCACCACAAGCGGGTGAGAAATTCCATGTGATGGAGAATGAGCGCGAAGCCAAGGAAATTGCTACCAAACGTTCGCAGTTGCAACGTGAGCAGGGTCTCAGAACACAAAAACATATTACCCTCGATGAAATCGGACGACGCATTGCCATTGGTAATTTCCAGGAGCTTAATCTGGTGGTTAAAGGTGATGTGGACGGGTCTATTGAGGCACTCGCCGACTCACTGATCAAATTGTCAACCGAAGAGATTCAGGTTAATGTTATCCACAAGGCTGTCGGGCAAATCTCCGAGTCGGATATTATGCTTGCTGCCGCTTCCAATGCAATTGTTATTGGTTTCCAGGTTCGCCCGTCAATGGCTGCCCGCAGACTGGCTGAGAAGGAAGAGATTGATATACGCCTTTACTCTATTATTTATGATGCCATCGAGGAGATTAAAGCAGCCATGGAAGGTATGTTGTCTCCCGAAATTAAAGAGCAGATTATTGCAACACTCGAAATTCGCGATACATTCAAGATTACCAAAGTTGGTACAGTGGCCGGTTGTATGGTGAAAGAGGGAAAAATCAAGCGAAGTTCTAAAGTAAGGGTCATTCGCGACGGGATTGTTATTTATACCGGTGAACTTGGTTCTCTGAAGCGTTTTAAAGATGATGTTAAAGAAGTAGCTTCCGGTTACGAATGCGGATTGAATATTAAGAATTTCAATGATATTAAGGTAGGCGATATGATTGAGGCCTTCGAGGAAGTCGAAGTTTCAAGAACATTGTAATAGTACGGAGATAATATTTTCAATCAAAAAGAGGCGCAATTTGTTGCGCCTTTTTTTGATTGAAATACCCTGTCAAACTTTTACAATTCTTATGAGGCTAAATTTTGAAAATTTCAACTTTCCCTTAATAAAGGTGTTGTTTGGTCTTATTGCCTCTGTGTTCAGGCATTTACTTAACGGGTTATAGCGAATGGTTCAAATACTTTTAGCTGATGAGTTCCTTATATTGAGAAGCTGAAAGGAGTTCGCTCACCTGATCGGGATTGTTCATTTCTATTTTAATCATCCATCCGCCATCATAGGGTTCTTTATTGACTAATTCAGGCTTGCTTTCCAGCTCTTCATTGACTTCGACAACCTTTCCCGACACCGGCATGTAAAGGTCTGATACGGTTTTAACAGCTTCGATAGTTCCAAAAACTTCTTCTTTTTCAAGTTCTTCGTCTTCTGTTTCAATTTCAACGAAAACAATGTCGCCAAGTTCACTTTGGGCAAAATCCGTAATTCCGACAATGGCCGTATTACCTTCAACTTTAACCCATTCGTGGTCTTTGGTGAATTTTAGGTTTTCCGGTATATTCATAATTTTTTATTTTATTGATTTAATTCAAAATTAGATATTTTTTCATGAATAATCTAACACAAATGATCGATATATTTTAACTGGCTGTTTCAGACTTTATTGTGCCAGCGAAAATCTGAAGCTGACGCCCACATTTGTATTGTAAGTGGGGTAAGAAGATGAAATATAGGGGTTGTTGACCTGCCGATCGTAGAACAGTTGTACATTAAACCTGTCGCTTAAAACATAATCGGCAGTTATTTTGAGTGTAGTAATCTTTTGTCCGGCTGTCATCTGATTCGATTGTTCCTGTATTTTTCGGATAATAGAAAAATTTTCGCGCAATGAAATGTCGGCCCGCAGGTTGAGGTCTGATGATATTCTTTTCTGATTGTTCGATTTCCCCAGGATCATGTCCATCTTGTCAAAACGGTATCCGAGTCCTATAATCCATTCGTTATTGTAGTTTTCAATTAACTGATTGTTATTCAAGCTAAGATTGAGTATTCTGCCTTTTTTGTATTCCGCTCTGGTGCTGAAATTACCCGGCCAGGTAATGTTAAACTGAAGGAAAGGAGAAAACTGTTCGGTAATTGTTACACCATTGATCAGGTACCTTGGGATAAAATTATCCTGAGCGTCTCTGACAAAACTGAGACCGTCTCCGTTTTCCTGCCATTCGAGGTTGGTTTGGTAGTTTCCGATGGTGTAGGTAGATGAATAGGCGTGACTGACATCGAAAGATTTGATGTATTTTTTCAGGAAATCGATTTTAGATAATCCGGTAAAGTTGATACGCCAGTTGGGTTTAAGTCTTAACAGCGAGGGGAATGTTTCGGTAAAAATGTTGTCGGCACTTTTCCCGGAATAGGCAGCCAGGAAGGCCGGCACCATAACTTCGCGCGAGGTCAGGTTATAACCGTCTACACCCGATTCAACGGTATGTCCAAGGTCGGGATATCCGTCGGGGCTGTATGGGAGTCCGGCAATATTAGAATTCTCGTAGTAATCCCCTGTTGTTGGATAGTTGCTTCCAACTCTTTTTTCGCCAAGCCGGCGGGCTATTATGTCCCTGTTTTTCAGGAACTGATCATACGCATCCGACTCATAACTTCCCGAACGCTCAATCTTTTCAAATGCTGTTGCTAAAGTGTTGAAACTCATTGAAAAACTTCCCGACTCCATCGTGTTAAAAACACCTCTGAATTGATCTCCGTTGAAAAGATAGTATTCGTTAAGATTTTTTGAAAAGCGGCGTGTGGCGGTCAGATCAATCCGAAGACCATCAAACGGTTCAATAGTTGCCCTTATATTCAGGTCTTCGGAGTGGGTCATAATATACGGACTGTTTAAGGTGCTGTCGGTTGTCAGCCAGTTGTTTTCGACCGCTTTCATAGCAAAACCTCTGTCCTGTATTCCCAGCAGGAACGGGATGCCGGGTGCATTGACCCCGCGAACATCATCATTGCCCAGAAACCCGGGATCGGGCAGATACCCCGGAAGAGAAGTCCCATTGTTGGATGAGTAGGAAACAGAGAGGTTTTTTATGCCGGTGGCTATCCGCAAGAGATTGTCGGCGACAATTTTTACCGGTGAAGTTGATGTTTGTTTCTGTCCGGTAATCAAAGTTCGTGCATTGGATATGTCGCGGGGAGAAGTAAATGTCACTGTGTTGGCATCAATGATCCTGGTTTCGCCTCTGATGGGACGGCCATTGCTGTCGAAAATACGAACCTGTACATCTCTTGTATCCAGGCGGTGTTGTATTTCGAAAGGAGTGTCTTTTTTGATGTCGAGACTGTGACTGGTATACCTCAATTGTTGAGCGCCTCCTGCTCTTTGGTTAGGACGGGAGAGGTTACGCAGATAATCTACTTTATTGTAAAGTCCGGAAAAATTGAGTTGGGTATTGGCCTGAATGGTATTGGAATTCCGGATGGTATTCCCCCATTCGTATTCTTCCTCGGTAATGGGTCCCTGCCGCCAGTTAAACTGGGCACCGTAGTTGATGTTGGCCGACGTCCAGTCCAGCAGAGGCAACTTGTTGACTGGCACCCGGTAACTGGCATTTATGTTGTGCTGATAATTGGTGGTACGCCCAAACGACATGAGATTACGCATTACCGAGTCTTTCCAGTGCTCATATTCGTCTTTGTACAAATCTTTATTGACAGCTCCTTCCGGTTCGTCAATACGGGCATTGGTGATGGTTCTGAAATCAATTTTCAGTGATTTGGAAAGGTTGTAGGTCATTTCAAAATATCGGTTCCAGTTAAAATCTTTTCTTACTGAAACCGGAATTTTAAAGGTAGGATTGTTCACATTTCGCAGCTGTGATTCATTGTAATCTCGTATAAGTTCCCACCTGTAGTTTAGCTGACTGGGTAAAAGATAAAAATTGAAATCACGGATAAGCCTGAAAGCCTCTCCGTTGATTTTTTTGAAAGGTTCAATTAAACGGGGCTGTCCGGAATAGTTGTAGGCCAGAATACCTCTGTAATTTTTGTTGATTTTGTATTCTGTATTAACATCCCGGTGACTGGATTCATTATAGGCATAAGTGGCACTCAGGTTCGAGATATCGTATAGTTTTGTTTCATTGTCTTTGGGTTTTAGTCTGACGTTTGTGAAATTAAGACTTTTGCGTTTGGTGTAGTCTTCCGACAGGTGTCTGATACTGTCTCTCTCTGTTTTAGTATCTGCATTATCCAGCGCTACATCAATGGGAATATCAGGATCGAGGGGGTAATATTCTGGTGTCGCAACTTGCTCGCTGACGCTGATGTACATCGGCGCAGACAACCGTGATTCAGGCCCGAGCAATTTCCCCAGTTCCAGGTTGGTGGCAACGTCGTACTGATAATAGTCTTCCTGGCTGCGTTCATTTACACTTTGCTCAATGCTTCCAAAGCCGATAGTGCTCACTTTTCCGGCCATTGACATACTCCCCAGATCGGCCAGTTTTACGCTCATCCGGGCATTTGCCGCCCATCCTCCCTCTTCATCGAAATCGGAAAGACGCAGTTCGTTAAACCATACTTCTACGCTTTTATTGTTGATGGAGCTGTTGCGAATACCGATCATTATCGATCGTACATTGGCCAGGTTGGGATTACCTTTTATGCTAACTTTATTACTGGTATTGTCGGGATCAGAACGGCTGAATTTTTCGTTTATGGCAGCATCGGTATCACCTGACCTTAAGGCGTCATTGCGTTTCAGTTTAATTTCCTGGAGCAATTCCACAGGAACATTTATCTGGTTATCCTCGGGCCATACTATGTATCTGTCGGCCGTGGAGTTATTACTGTAAATGCCGTGAGGTGTCAACTTAAGGGGGACTTCATATTCGTAATAATTGTTTTTAAAGTCGGAGCCCAAACGGATAAAGGCAGTAATTTCATCATCTTCCAGCGGATATCCTGTGATCTCTTCGGCATGTACTTCCATTTTTATGCGACGATACTGGCGCATGTCCATATTGAGCGTTTTATAAACTCCCCGGGCATCTCCTCCGGCCAGTTCTGTTGTTTTCAGGGCTATTGACTGTTCGTTGAGCTGCCGTATTTGGGGATTTCCGGGATCGATTACCCGATCAATCCCGGGCGGTAATACATAGTTGACCGGTTTTCTGGTGCCGTTTTCTTCAATATTGACCGTGGCTACATCGAACTGAGTTTCGGGTGAGGGACTCACCATGTCGGCTGTTTCAAACAAATCATCGGTATATTTACGCCAGTCGGAACGCACGAGGTCCATTGTTGCAAAGCGCAAAATGACGGTGTCGGAAAAGTTTTTCAGGAATAGACGCATGAAACGGATGGAGCTGAAATCGCGTAGTTCTCCTATGGTGGTGTCGGGCTCACTGACGGGTATCTTGAATTGATACCATTTGACGGAACTGCGCTCACCGTTTTTGAGTTCCACCGTGGATTCAATTTCATCGGTAATGAAATTTTCGCCAACATTCATGTTTCCTGGACGCAGTTTAATTCTGTATTGGTAATAGCTTTCGGTTTCACTCAGGGTATTATCGCGGTTGATGTCTTCCCCGTCGGGGAGCGTTGTAGCTGCTGTACTGTAGCTTTCGTTGGAATATTCAGACGGCACAGAATTGCCTTCAGGGTTGTTGAAATTTTTATAGCGTTCGAGAATACCGGCTTCTTCGCTGTCGAAATCACTACCACGATAATAGTGGTAATCGTCGGCAGCGGGATCATTCATTATTTCCTGGTAGGCTTTCCCGGTTAATCCGCCCGAGCCGTACAGGTTGTCAATCAGCGTAAGAAAAGGGTGTGGATTTTGGCGATAGAAATTCCTTTCCCGTTCCGAGTTCATTCCGTTAAGGCCTACATCCTGCATGAAGCGTGTTCCGGGGTCGTTACTGAAAGCATTAACCAGACTTTGTTTGGTAGGAACAAACCCCCAAACCGTGCTATCCACATCAAACGGGTCCTCTGGGCCGGGCAGTCCCTGCTCAAAAAATTTACGTGAGTCGCGAAGAATGTCTTCCGATATATTACCCAGGTTGATGTAAAGATCGCCACCACGTTCGGGACTGTCATCGTAAACAAACGGATCCATCATCCAGAATTCTATGTATTCAACGTTCGCGGCTTCAAAGTCACTGGTTTGTATTTCACGCATAATACCTGCCCACCGTTGCTCGGGGTTGTTTAGTTTGCCGTCGGGGGTGAGGTTGGTGTCAAAATTATAAGGGCCGCGTTCGTCGGGATAATAGGCAAGGTTCAAAACCGGAATGTTGGTTGGTTCGCCGTAAGCGCTTTCACGATAGGGGAAAATCTCCTTCTCATAAACCTCTCTCACAAAGTGGCTGGACTGTTGATCAGGGTTTTGTCTCAGGTGTGAAGGTGTAAGGTTATTATTTCGCAGAAAGAGGGGGTCAATGACATACCATGCCAGTTTGGCCCTGTTGAACCCATAAGAAAGATCATTGATGTTGGCAGCTTCGGGAAACATATCTGGTTGCCCCTGGGGCGTGCTGGCAAATTTCCATGCGGTCCAGTTTTTTATATCAATGGGAATTTCACTTCCTTCGAAATCGTCGATATACGAGTTTCCTTCTTTTTCGATGACATTGGGGTGCCCCGGGATAAGTTGGGCAAATTCGCCTTCGAAGGAGATGGATGAAGGGGTGGTGGTTTCAACCAACGGAAGTTTATCGATCCAGGAAGTCAGCGCATTCGACTCAGTATAATAAGCGGCATTTAGACCCCATATAGTATTGGCAATGGGCTCGTCACCAAAGTTAACTTTTTGCGTAAGGGGCCTTTCTCTCAGGTGCATGAGTGTGGCTCCCACGTTAAAGTCTTTATTGAATTGATAGTTGAGATGTGTTCCCAACAAAGTTTTTGTTTGCAGGTTAAACATATCCTGACTCTCGAGTGATACCTGAATAGGTGTCCCCGACTCGAGAAGTCCTTCGTTTATGATGCGAATACGGCCGGTGGTGTAATCGACAGTGTAGTCCTGATTTTCGGTTAGTTTTAGTCCTCCAGCGGTTACGACTACAGAACCCTCGGGAATATTAAAAGCGTTGAGCGAAATTTCACTACTGGATGATGATTTGTAGGTACCCTGAAGCCTGAATTTGTTTCTTTCCGCCATCTGCGAAGCATCGGTCAGGGTGGAGTCATAGAGGGCATGGAATACGTATTTATCTATGAGTTCGGGATAACCCTGCAATTTTTCTTCCAGATTATTTCCGAATGGTTGCACAACCGGAAAAACTACCCTTCCCTGGTCGGGCAAAATGGTATATCCGGAAACAAAGTCGAATGTACCGTCGGGGTAAGGCTCCAGATTACTGTCGAGTCGGTCGAGTCCCATTATCCCAATCAGCAATTCACCGTTTAGCCCGCCTTCTTCAGGTTTTGGCCCATCAGGAAAATAGTTGATGTACGAACCTTTCGAGTCGTCGAAGTAGACTACGTCCATAATAAAATCATCCGGGCTGACCTGATAAGCACCAATGGCGTAAATGTTTTTCATCATCAGGTCCCAGGTTTTGACACTTGGTGCCAAAAGTGTTCCTTTCAGGAGTTTTACATACAGGCTGTTGGGAGCTTCTATGCCGCCGGTGCTGAGCTCGCCGACTTTGTATACTTCGCCGTTATAGGTGTATTCGTAGGCTACAGCCAATACTTCGTCGTTATTTAGCGGACTGTTCAGTGAGATATACCCGAGTTTTGGATGCAAGGTGTATTCAGATTCTTTGAGGAGGCGTGCATTTTCTATTTTTTCATATTCCCGCGCTCCCCTGAACCCTTGCGATTCGAGTGAAGCGAATGTGGAGGAAACCTGGTTTATATCGCGAACGGCCGAGTAGGTGGTGTTCATCTGATCGTAAAGGTTGTTGGCCCCGTTCGAGGGCAAAGCACCGGGCTGACTGGTCCATAAACCCGGATTGGTAAGGTTGTCGCCGCTTTCAGCAAGGTCGGCAAAAGCGATAATATTGCGGGATTCATCAAAATTGTTGCTTCGGTTGGTAACCCAGACTTCTACTTTTGTAATGTTAAATGGAGAATTGATTACCGGAAGATGTTTCATGGCTTCATTGTACCTTTCCCTGAAATGGTGTGAAAGAAAGAAGTGCCTGTTTTTATCATATTCATCAACACTGATTTCGAAATCCTGTTGTTGCGCCCCACCCTGGATGTTCATGGTTGATGTTTCCCCTTTTTGCTGAGAGAAAATGGATGTAACAGTGAGGCGTCCGAACTGCATTTCTGTTTTTACTCCGAAAAGACTTTGACTTCCGGTGATAAGTGTTCCCGGCAGAGGTAAGGTCACATTTCCGGCTTCTACTTTTTGCAGTATTTCATCTTCGTGTCCCGAGTATTCGAGGTTTATCTGGTTTTCGAAATCAAAAGTGGCATCGGTATTGTAATTAATTCCCATTCGTAGCTTGTCACCGATATTGCCGGTAATGTTCATTTGTATTTTCTCCTGGAAATCGAAAGTGGTGGTTTTTCGCATCCGTTCCTGCAATGTGGGATTATCGATACGGGTATGATTGACACCAATCTGGAGTTCTGCAATTCCCTGCGGACGAATATTTATGGTTTCACTTCCAAATATACTTTCAACGGCACGGCCGGCTCCGATTCTGATCCCGGATGCTCCCTCACCGGTCTCCTCTGTTTCTGCTCTTTGCTGTTCCCAGTAATTGAACATTGATTGCCTCAATTCCTTTTGACGGTATTCTTCGACAGACATTGTATAGGGAAGCTGTACGGGAATATTTCCCACCATTTTATACAAGTTAACCAGCCCGGTAGAAGGGTCGTACTCAGCCCTGTATTGAAGATTATCGGGCTGCGGGATATAAGGGTCCTTTGGGTCAATACTTTTCGATATTTGACCGGGCGTAATAATGCGGTCTAATTTGAATTGTTCTGCAGTATCGGGAATTTGTGGGATATCGGTCGCCAGGGCGGTTGTCTTTAAAGACATGCCAAAAGCCTCCCCGGTTGCAAAAACCAGGATGGTCAGAGCAGTAAAAAGATATTTGGAAAATGTTTTCTGCATTCAGTAAATTGCGCTGCTATGGTTTAGGTTACAACATCTTGAGCGCCAGTTTTATGATTTCTTCAACTTTACTTCCCGGCTTTTCTCTCAATATTTTGTCAACGACCTTTTGCGAAGGCCCTTTTGAAAAACCCAACATTACTAATGCAGATAACGCTTCTTCAGCGTTTGTATTGTCTTCGGGAACAGGTAATTTTTGTCCTCCGGTTGTTTTTCCAATTTTGTCTTTCAGTTCTACAATTACACGTTGTGCTGTTTTTAGTCCGATGCCCTTAATGCTTTTTATCTGATTTACATTTTCGGTGGCAATAGCAGCCTGAAGCTCATCCGGAGTCATTGAAGAAAGCATCATGCGTGCAGTATTGGCACCAATCCCCGACACCGATATCAAAAGCTGAAAAATCTCTCTTTCTCTTGTACTGGAAAAACCATAAAGTATGTAGGCATCTTCCCTGATGTTTTCATAGATGTATAGCGATGATTCATTCTTCCCTTTCAGGGCTTCATAAGTATTCAACGAGATGTTTATTAGATATCCGATTCCGTTGTTTTCAAGGACGACATAAGCGGGTGTGGTTTGGGCTATTTTCCCTGATATAAATTCGTACATAGTTTGAGTTTGTAATTAACAATAGTTCGTTAAATTTTTCAATGCGCACTCATAGATTATCTTACATCTTATATCCATTTAAGAATATAGTTTCCAACCCTTCCATCTTCCAACCCTTCCACCTTTCTCCCATTACTCCATGCTCCATGCTCCATGCCCTCTGCTCTTTGCTCAACTACTGACTCATCACTATTAATCCTCTTTTTTTCCCCATCCACGGGCTTTAAGGGGTACTTCCTCTCCTGCATTTGTCTCTAAGGTGTACCCTTTTGTTTTGCTGGTGATGTGGCCTATTAAAAAGACATTGTCGAGTTTCTTTCCTTCTTTTTCAATTTTCTGGTAATCATCGAGTGAGATGGTGAAAAGAATTTCATAGTCTTCTCCACCATTAAGGGCAGCCACAACCGGGTTTATTTCCATCTCGTCACCGAGCGCTGTGGTAGTATGGTCAATGGGAAGTTTGCTTTCGTAAATGTTGCAACCTACATCCGAAGCCTTACACAGCCGCAAAAGTGATGCTGCCAGCCCTTCCCGTATCAAAATCATAGATGTTGGGCGTATGCCGGCATCTTTCAACCCGGATAATAATCCGATACGGGCTTCGGGTTTGAGTTGTCGCTCCAACAGGTAGTCGTAACTTCCGAAATCGGGGTTGGTTTCACCTGTCTCTTTCATCACCTTTTTTTCACGTTCAAGAAGTTGGAGCCCCATAAATGCCGCACCAAGGTCGCCTGTTACACAGACAAGGTCATTTTCTCCGGCCCCGAACCGGCTCAAAGGAATATTTTCTGTGAATCCAAAAACTGAAACAGCAATGGAAAGTCCTGTTAACGACGATGAAGGTCTGAAACCGGTTAGGTCAAGATCATATTTTTCACAAGCCAGCGTAACACCATCCATGAGCCTGTCTACTGCTTCGAGCGACATCTTTCCGCTTAGTCCTAAGGCTATGTTGATATGTGTTGGTTTAGCTCCCGAAGCTATAACATCTGATATTCCTGAAACTACCGCTTTATACCCCAGATGCTTCAAAGGGAAATAGGTGAGATCGAAATGAATGCCCTCGAGCATCATGGTTTGTGCTGTTACAAGATTGTTGTCTTTAATCTTTATGACGGCTGCGTCGTTTTCGATGCCTTTAAGCGTGGTTTCATGTCGTTTATGAAATATTTTGTCATAACGCTCAATCAAACCGAAAAGACCAATTTCCGAGAGAGGGGTGATGGTGTTGCTCATAGCTTTAGTTTTAAAGTACAAAGATATAACAATAGATTTGATCGTTCGATTATCTAATCCGCAATGAGTACATTTCTATTTTATACAATTCTTCGCGGATTTTGGGTGCGGATTAAATTCCTGTCTAAATTTAGATTTAATCTAAATGTTTGGTAACTTTGCAGACTCATTTTTACATCCGTAAATGTTATTAATCCTTAATCCGGTGAACCGGGATTACAGGGTTGTTGTTAGTTAATAGGAGTAATCCGACAAAAGAGTCCTGAATCGAGCACGACCATGCAAATTGGAGTTGTCTGAAAAGTCAAAAAAGGTGTTTTTTGTCATTCTGAATGCAATTAAGACTGTGAAAACACCAACAAGCTATTAGACCAACAGCTCAGACTAAAAATGAATTGATTAGAATTAGTGAGATATGGCAACAGAACAAGACAAAATACTGGAAGAAGTAACGAGAGGTGAATATAAATACGGTTTTTATACCGATATTGAGATGGATTCGCTTCCAAAAGGTCTGAATGAGGATGTGATCAGGGAAATATCCAAACGAAAAGGTGAGCCCGAATTCATGTTGGAGTTCAGACTGGAAGCCTATCGTAACTGGCTGAAAATGAAAACTCCCAATTGGGCACATCTGAATATTCCTGAAATCGATTTTCAGAACATTATTTACTATGCTGCTCCCAAGAGTAAGCCTAAGCTTAACAGTATGGATGAGGTTGATCCCGAGCTGAAAGCGACCTTCGACAAGCTGGGCATTCCGCTTGAAGAACAGAAGCAGCTTGCAGGAGTGGCCGTTGATGCAGTCATGGATAGTGTTTCGGTGAAAACCACATTCAGGGAGACACTGGCCGAGAAAGGCATCATTTTCTGCAGTATCAGCGAAGCAATACGGGAATATCCCGATTTGGTGAAGAAGCATATAGGGAGTGTTGTTCCACCCAATGATAACTATTTTGCCGCGTTAAATTCGGCGGTTTTTTCAGACGGCTCGTTTGTATACATTCCCAGGGGAGTACGCTGTCCTGTTGAGTTGTCTACCTATTTCCGGATAAATGCCCGGGATACCGGGCAGTTCGAGAGAACGCTTATAATTGCCGAGGACGACAGTTATGTCAGTTATCTGGAAGGGTGCACAGCCCCCATGCGCGACGAGAACCAACTCCATGCCGCAATTGTTGAAATTGTTGCCATGGAACGTGCCGAGGTAAAATACAGCACCGTTCAGAACTGGTATCCCGGCGACAAAGACGGGAAGGGTGGTATCTATAATTTTGTCACAAAACGGGGCTTGTGCAAGGGAGACTATTCAAAGATTTCCTGGACACAGGTGGAAACAGGATCGGCCATTACCTGGAAATATCCCAGTTGCGTATTGATGGGCGACCACTCTACCGGTGAATTTTATTCGGTTGCGCTTACTAATAATCATCAACAGGCCGATACAGGTACCAAAATGATTCATCTCGGGAAGAACACCAAAAGTCTGGTGGTATCCAAAGGTATTTCGGCAGGAAAAAGCCAGAACAGTTACCGGGGTTTGGTGAAAGTATCCAAAAGGGCCGAAAATGCCCGTAACTTTTCACAGTGCGATTCGCTGCTGCTGGGTGACAAATGCGGCGCACACACTTTCCCCTATCTTGAGATCAATAATAACACTGCAAAGGTTGAGCATGAGGCGACAACCTCCAAAATTGGTGAAGACCAGATTTTTACTGCAACCAGCGTGGAATTGATACCGAAAATGCGGTTGGCCTCATCGTTAACGGATATGTGAAGGAGGTCATCAATCAGTTACCTATGGAGTTTGCCGTTGAGGCTCAGAAACTTCTTGAAATCAGCCTTGAAGGTAGTGTGGGCTAACAATAAATAATTCTTAAGTTAAATTTTTCATTCAGACAACGTATGCTTTCGATTAAAAATTTACATGTAAAGATAGATGATAAAGAAATACTCCGGGGTATTGACCTGAAAGTCAAGCCCGGAGAGGTACATGCCATCATGGGCCCCAATGGTTCCGGGAAAAGTACTCTTGCCTCGGTGCTTGCCGGCAACGAAATGTTTGAAGTGAGCGAAGGTGAGGTACTTTTTAATGGCCATGATATTCTTGACATGGCTCCTGAAGACCGTGCCCGTGAAGGATTATTTCTGAGTTTCCAGTATCCGGTTGAGATTCCGGGCGTGAGCATGGTTAATTTCCTGAGAACATCTCTCAATGAAATCAGAAAGTATCGCGGACAGGACCCGATTTCTGCCAGTGATTTTTTGAAGCTGATGCGCGAAAAAAAGAAAGCTGGTTGACATTGATTCCAACCTCACCAACCGGTCAGTTAATGAAGGCTTTAGCGGCGGAGAAAAGAAAAAAAATGAAATTTTTCAGATGGCCATGCTCGAACCCAAACTGGCCATCCTTGACGAAACCGACTCGGGATTGGACATTGATGCCCTCAGGACTGTAGCATACGGGGTAAATAAGTTGAAACGACCCGACAATGCTACTATACTGATTACCCATTATCAACGGTTACTTGAGTATATTATCCCCGATTATGTGCACGTTCTTTATCACGGGCGGATTGTGAAAACAGGAGGAAAAGAATTGGCACACGAACTCGAAGCTAAAGGATACGACTGGATTAAAAAAGAATTTGAAGATCGTTGAAGTGTGTTCCCTTTTTTGAGTTGAACATTAATAAGCTGATTGAATGGATAATGTAATTAAAAATATAATAGGAAGGGATGTTACTCTGGATGGTTTGTTCGAAGAAAACCGCTCGCTGATCGAAGGCAACTCTTCCTCCGTCATGAATGCTTTGCGTAGCGATGCTTTTGAAGCATTCAGGAGACTGGGCATACCATCGAATAAGGTTGAAGATTATAAGTACACAAACCTTCAGCCGCTTTTTTCGGGAGACTATTCCCTGAGTCTGACTCCGGATACACTCGTTGAAAATGTTGAGGATATTTTTTCCTGCGATGTTGATACGCTTGATTCAATTACCATTTTCATTGTAAATGGTTGGTATTATGCACGCAATAAACCCGACGGGCTTCCTGATGGTGTCCGTATAGGGAGTCTGGCGCAACTGGCCAAAGAGGATCCGTCATTTCTTGAGAAATATTACGGGAAGAATGCACCTTATCTTTCCGATGGTATAGTAGCAATGAATACGATGTTTGCCAGCGACGGGTTTTATATTCACATTCCCCGGGGAGTGACGGTTGAAAAACCTATTCAGATTGTCAATATCCTGATGTCGGAGGAACCTTTGATGACCAATCAGCGTAATCTTATTGTTCTTGAAGAAAACAGTGAGGCACGTGTAATGGTGTGCGATCATACCCTGACATCGGATAAGTTTGTGATCAACAATGTGACAGAGGGTTTTGTGGATAGAAATGCCCGGTTGGATTTTTACAATCTTCAGAATCAGCATAATGCAACTACTCAGGTCGCCGGTTTTTACATTGAGCAGAAGGAAGACTCGCACGTGAAGACCAATAACCTGACTTTGCATACAGGCGTAGGAAGGAATAACATTACACTTAAGCTTGCCGGAACGCATGCTGAAGGACATACTTACGGACTCTACCTGCTTGATAAGAATCAGCATGTAGACAATTTTTCTTTTATTGATCACGCGGTTCCGGATTGTTTTAGCGATGAGCTTTTTAAAGGGGTGCTCGACGACCATGCAACAGGTGCTTTTACCGGAAAAATAATGGTTCGTCCTGATGCACAGAAAACCAATGCTTATCAGTCGAACAATAACCTGTTGCTGACCAAAGATGCCAAAATTAATACCAAGCCACAGCTGGAGATTTATGCCGATGATGTGAAATGCAGCCATGGAGCCACAGTTGGACAGCTGGATGAAGAAGCCATGTTTTACCTGCGTACCCGCGGAATCAACAGGGAGGAGGCTACAATCTTGCTGATGTACGCTTTTGCTTACGAGGTGATTGAGAAGATACAGGTGGAACCGCTTCGTGAACAGATACGCACTTTGGTTGAAAAACGCTTCCGTGGTGAACTCGATAAGTGCCACTCGTGCGTGGTGTGTGGTCAAAAAGGCACCGGTGTATCCTGCATGTAAGAGGTGACAATATTTTGAAATACGTTCCGGTGCCTGTTGTTTGTAATCTGCAGGTACCGGATTTATTATATATAAAGCTATGGGTCTTAATATTCAGGAAATAAGAAACGATTTTCCCATCCTCGCCGAAAAGGTGTATGGCAAACCGCTCGTCTATTTCGACAATGCGGCCACCACCCAGAAGCCGCTTTCGGTAATTGAAGCAGAAGCTGATGTATACCGCCGTGTCAACAGTAATATACACAGAGGCGTACACCATCTCAGCAATGTGTGTACAGAAGCTTTTGAAGAAGTACGGAGAAAGGTAGCGGGTTTTATCAATGCCGGAAGCAACGAAGAGATCATTTTCACCAAAGGTACAACCGAGTCAATTAATCTTTTGGCCACTTCATTCGGAGAGCATTTTTTTTCGGAGGGTGATGAGGTGATTCTGACAGAAATGGAGCATCATTCCAATATTGTGCCGTGGCAATTATTACAGAAACGAAAAGGGATACACATAAAAATTGCTCCCGTTACCGATGATGGAGAACTGGATATGGATGCTTTTGAGAAACTCTTTTCAGGCAAAACAAAAATTGTTTCCGTAACCCATATCAGCAATGTTATGGGAACAATCAATCCGGTTGAGAAAATTATAGAAAAAGCACATTCTTTTGATGTTCCTGTGATCATTGACGGTGCCCAGGCCATTCATCATCTTCCTGTTGATGTGAAGCAACTCGATTGCGACTTTTATGTGTTCAGCGGACATAAAATGTATGCCCCCACCGGAGTGGGAATCCTTTACGGAAAACGTGAATGGCTCGAGAAAATGGAGCCATACCAGGGAGGCGGGGAGATGATTGACAGGGTTTCATTTTCCGGGACAACATTCAATGAATTGCCCTATAAATTTGAGGCCGGGACCCCCAATTTTGCAGGTGTTATAGCACTTGGTGCTGCCCTGGAATACCTCAAAAGCAAAAATCTTAACGATATTTGGGATTATGAACACGATCTTTTCGAATATGCCATGGAAAAAATGAAAGCTGTTCCGGGTATTCGTTTGATTGGACAAGCTTCAGATCATACCAGTGTAATTTCATTCCTTTTGGGAAAAGCACATCCGTTTGATGTGGGAACACTGCTCGATAAACTGGGATTTGCTTTGCGTACCGGGCATCATTGTGCGCAGCCTTTGATGGATCGTTTCGGAATTCCGGGAACTGTCAGAGCCTCTTTTGCTTTTTACAATACCCGTGATGAAATCGACCGTCTTTCAGAGGCTTTGAACCGTGTAGGCACAATGCTTGGATAGTGTCCCGTGGCATTGCGTATGAAGTTCTTATCTTTGTAAAAAAAAGAACCATGACGATAAATGAAAAACAAGACGAAATAATAGAGGAATTTTCTGCCTTCGACGACTGGATGGATAAATATTCTCTTTTGATCGAGATGGGAAACGAACTGGATTCGTTCGATGAAGTACACCGGAAAGAACAAAACCTGATTGAAGGATGCCAGTCAAAAGTCTGGCTGCATGCAGAGTTGAACGACGGAAAAATGGAATTTCAGGGCGATAGCGATGCCATTATTGTGAAAGGTATTGTAGCACTTTTGCTGCGCGTTCTTTCAGGGCATACACCTGATGAAATTCTGGATGCTGATCTCTATTTTATAGACAAGATCGGCTTGAAGGAGCATTTGTCGCCCACCCGGAGCAACGGGCTGGTGGCCATGATAAAACAAATAAAAGCCTATGCTCTTGCTTTTAAAGTGAAGCAGAACTGATGTTTGGTATTGTTTAGCAATACTCCCCTTTCTGGTGCGTGTCTATAAAGTCAATAGCCAGTTTAAAAAACCTAAACGCAGAGACGCAATGACGCAAGGTTTTTCTTATTACATAATTCTACCGTTCTGTCGCCGCTCTGCGGCTATTAATTGTTGACAATACTAAAACCGCGGAGCGGTGACAGAACACTAATTTTGCAAAAAAAAACAAGAATATCAGGTGTAAAACACTAACAATCTAACAATCTAACAAACTAACAACCCTAACAACCCTAACAACCTGACAGTCTAACAATCTAACAATCTGTTGTTATGGAAAAAGAATTTTTAAACATAGAAAGTGATATTGTAAAAGTCCTGAAAACTGTTTATGACCCTGAAATTCCGGTCAATATTTATGATCTGGGACTGATTTACGAGATCGAAGTGCGCGATGAAGGGAAAGTTAGAATTGTGATGACACTTACCTCTCCCAATTGCCCTGTTGCCGAATCGCTTCCTGAAGAAGTATACGAAAAAGTTCTTGCAGTGGACGGGGTAAACGATGTGGAGTTGCATCTCACTTTTGATCCACCCTGGACAAAAGACATGCTTTCTGAAGAAGCCATGCTTGAGCTGGGACTTTTATAATGGAATCTGCTTCTGAAAGAAACTGTTAGTAGTGGATGAATAACGGGTAATATTTATGGATTTAGTGACCCTAGAAAGGGGGCAGTTGATACGGCAGGAAGCCCTCCGCCTTGGTTTTGATGATGTGGGTTTTGCCCCTGCTGAAGAGATTGAAGAAGAGACCGGTCATTTTAAGCATTGGCTTGAGCGGGGGTACCATGCCGGGATGGATTATATGGCCCGAAATGTAGCGAAGCGTACCGATCCAGGTAAGTTGGTTGAGGGTGCCAGATCCGTTGTTGTTGTCCTTCAGAATTATATGCCGCCACGCAACGAAAAATTAGAATCAGGGCTAAAACTGGCAAAATATGCTTACGGCCGCGACTATCATAAAGTAATGAAGAAGCGACTAAAGAAATTGATGTCTTTTATTCAGTTGGATGTGGATACTGCTGCAGAAGGGCGTTTCTTTGTCGATTCGGCTCCGGTACTCGAACGTTCACTGGCAGTCCGGGCAGGTCTTGGCTGGCGCGGCAAAAATACCAACCTCATTCATCCCCGCATCGGTTCTTTTGTTTTTATCGGAGAAATAATTCTGAATATTGAGCTCCCTTCGGACGAACCGGTAAAAGATGCCTGCGGGGGATGTACACGATGTATAGATGCCTGTCCGACCAACGCTCTGGTGTCTCCATACCAGCTCGATGCCAACCGTTGCATTTCGTATCTCACAATTGAGAACAAAGGTGATATTCCCGAATCCTTTAAGGGTCGCTTTGATGGATGGTTGTTTGGTTGTGATATCTGCCAGGATGTTTGTCCATGGAACTGGAAAGCACGCCCACACAAAGACCCCGACTTTAATCTCCGCCCGGAATTTCGTGATATGACACGCGAAGAATGGTTGACAATGGACAAAAATACCTTTGATGACATATCCAAAGGCAGTCCTGTCAGACGTGCCGGATATTCCGGAATAAAGCGAAATTTGAAATTTATTTCAGAGGATTAATCTTAACCAATCGCCCTGTTAAGAGAGTTATTGTCATTTTTCAGTATTATACACTGTAATAACTACCCGCCTTTCACTTCTTGGACCATCAAATTCACACAGAAAAATATTTTGCCATGTCGATAACCCTAAACGTCCGTCAACAATAGGAATGGTTTCAGAAGGACCTACAAATCCGGCCTTTAGGTGAGAATCGCCGTTGTTGTCCTGGGCATCATGTTGCCAGACGCCATGGGGGATCATTTTTCTAAGCCAGTTTAGAACATCGGTTTGTACCGACTCGTCCCAATTTTCCTGAATCATTATTCCTGCTGTTGCCCCCTGAACATAAACATTTGCCAGGCCTGTCTTAATGTTACATTGAGCAACAAACGCCTCAACCTGACCGGTGATGTCAACCAACTGATCGTGACGGTGTGTGGGAATGATTATCGTTTTTTGCATAGTTTTTGATGTTTTGGGGATATTGCAAAGCAAAATAAGTCAATGCATAAAATTCCTCAAAATCATTGCGAAAAATGGATAGTTAATTTTTGAAGTTTTTCAAAAATTAACTATTTTTAGCATATTAAATATCGTAACTTTTACTTTAACAGATGAACGGAAATTGTATGTTTGTGAACTTCTTTTCCGTGTAACAGTTTATTAAAATAGTCCGTTTTGAAATGCCAAAACACTGAGATGCAATGGGTTTATTATGAAAGAGTTATGATTATTTCTTTTAAATTCCATAAATAATTAACTATCAGTTGTTTGTAAAAATTTAACGAAACATTATTATTAGAATAATATGCAAAACAAGGAGTTCAATCTTGTTACCAGCGATGGGACTTTTCTCATTGGCCGTTTCTGGAAACCGGCTACAGTGCCACATGCTGTTGTTTGTCTGGTACACGGGATTGGTGAACACTCCGCACGTTATGATAACTGGGCCCGGCGCTTTACTGATCAGGGAATTATGGTATATTCTGTAGATTTGAGAGGGCACGGGTTATCAGAGGGACGCAGAGGTCACATTTCCCGATTGTCTGATTTTCTTGACGATATTGGCAGTCTGGTAAAACGGGTGAAACATAACTGGGACGAACTTCCTGTCTTTTTGTATGGTCACAGTATGGGCGGTAATCTTGTGCTGAATTTTTTGCTTAGGAAGCGTCAGGATTTTTCAGGAGCAGTCATAAGTTCACCCTGGTTAAAGCTGAAACATCCCCCCTCTGAAATTGTTTTGAGAACTGCAGCATTTGCGGATCACTTTGTACCGGGACTCAGATTTAATAACCGCATCAAATCATCTCAACTTACATGTGTGGAAAAAATACAGGTCGAAAGTGATCGCGATCCACTCATGCACCACAAAATTTCGTTACGTTTGTTTTTTGAATTGTCAAGGGGGGCTGATGAAATATTCGGCAAGGCAGCGCGTATAACTATTCCTGTCTTCCTGGCACACGGCACCGATGATGATATTACCGATATGGGAACCACTCAACAGCTGGCAGAGAAAATCGGGGAAAATGCCTCTTTTTACAATGTTAAGGGCGCACGCCACGAAATACATAACGAACCAGGATCAAATGAGCTTTTTTCAGGGATATCTTTATGGATGGAAAAATCATTGAAGTATTTGGAACATGCCGTATGAGTTCAGAACCATCGTTGAACCGGGCAAATTTGATACAACAATAGATGTTGGATCAAGGGTGATGCTTATTGGTTCTTGTTTTACCGACAATATAGGATCCAGGTTTGTTGAAAACCGGTTTAAGAGTCTGGTTAATCCTTTCGGAGTTATTTACAATCCGGTTTCCGTAGCCCGTTTACTCAATCGTGTCATAAATCATCAATATTGCCTGCCCGAAGAACTTGTCCGACATGATGGTCTTTGGCATCATTTCGATTTTCACGGGAAATTCAGTGATCATGCAAAAGATGAAGTTTGTGAAAAAATTAACAAAACGATTGAAGAAGCGATCGATTTTTTGGAAACGGCCGACTTTTTGTTACTTACGTTCGGCACTTCTTTCGTATATGAGCGTTACGATACATCTGAAATAGTGGCCAATTGTCACAAATTTCCGGACGACTATTTTTCACGATATCGTCTTGAACCGGACGAGATTATTTCCATGTATAAAGAACTTATCGTTTCTTTGCGGGTTTTTAATCCCGATCTGAAGATAATTCTTACTGTAAGTCCTGTACGACACTGGAAAGACGGGGCACATGGAAATCAGGTAAGTAAGGCGGCTTTGTTTCTCACCATTGATAAATTGTGTGAGTTGTTTGAGAAGGTGTGGTATTTCCCTGCTTATGAAATAGTTATGGATGATTTGCGGGATTATCGTTTCTATGATGAAAAAATGCTAAATCCTTCTGTCAGTGCCGTTAATTATATCTGGATGCGTTTTACAGAGGCATTGTTTACTCCACGGGCCCTTAAATACCTCAAAAGAATGGAAAAAGTAATACGCGCAAGAAACCACCGTTTTATGAATCCCGATCATATCGTTCAGAGCCATTTTGCCTCAAAAGTGCTGGAAATTATTTATGATATTGAAAATGAGTTTGATGAAGTGGATTTAACAGAGGATAAGCGGTATTTTGAAGGTTTTGTTTAATTTATATAGTGTTTGTATATCAATAGTCAGTTAAAAAAATCTTAACTCTGAGACGCAATGACGCAAAGTTTTTATTATGAGAGAGTTGTGATTTGCACCATTAATTATCTAAACAATTAATTGCCAGTCATCTGCAAAAGTTTAACTGAGTATTGTATATAAAGTAGGAAAGGATTCCTACTTATTATGTGTCTGTTCAGAAAGTGTCATTTACAAGGCCTGCGAAGTCCGAAAATACGGAGTTTACTCATCGTAAATGAGTAATTTTCGGACGAGCGTAACACAGTAAATGGCACTTTATGGACAGACACTAATTAACAAAAATTTTAGCTTCCGGAAATTATTTTTTATCTTTAATATCACAGTAAAGGAATTGCTTCGGAGTTGGTGACGTTGGGGGCGAAATAAATCATTAAAAAAGAGGGTCTTAGTTTGCCAGAGCTTTTGGGTTGAAACAGCCTGTTGTGTTGCTGGTTGACATTATTTGAACCGGTTGTTGATAACGCGTCAGGGGCAGGAAGGATTTTTTTGTCTTATTATACCTGTCAAACTTTAATGAGTTCAATCCAAAAAGTCACTTTTTGCCAATTTTTATTGCGCAGAAAGCAGGTTAAATTCACATTAACAATTGATTAGATTTGGTTTAACATCCCTTGTACCCTGTTTCTGACAAAAAAACATTTTTAAGATAGGTCTAACAGATTGCTTTTTGAAAGGTTTCTCATTAACTTAAAGCAGGGTTACGAGACATTATTGTATAAACTAACCTAAATTTCACTATATGGCTTACTATGAATTAGACAAGGCCCGGCTTGTCAACCTTGAATATTCTTTATACAGAGAAATTTTGCGTACAAACCGGGCAGGGTCGTATTGCAGCACAACGATAATAGGGTGTAACACCCGGAAATATCACGGGCTTTTGGTTTGTCCGCTCGAACAGTTTGGGGGAGAACATCATGTTCTCTTATCGGCTCTTGATATCTCAATTGTACAGCACGATCAGGTCTTTAACCTGGGTATACATAAATACCGGGGTAGTCATTATGAACCCAAAGGACATAAATATCTTACCGGCCTTGAGGTTGACGATATTCCCAAAAGGTACTACAGGGTTGGCGGCGTTGTTCTTTCGACAGAGATGCTGCTTGCGGAGCAGGAAGAGCAGCTTTTGTATAAAGTTACCCTGGAAGAAGCTCATTCTGAAACAATGATCAGATTCAAGCCGTTTCTCGCTTTCAGAAATGTTCATGAACTGACATACCGGAATATGACTGCGAACACCCGGTACAGGGAAGTTGAGAGAGGGATTGCCCTTCAGTTGTATGAAGGGTTTCCCGCGCTTTATCTTCAATCCAGTAAAGATATTGAGTTTATACCGGTACCCGATTGGTACCTGGGCATTGAATATCTGAAGGAGCAGAACAGAGGATTTCCTTATCAGGAAGACCTTTTTGTTCCCGGATATTTTGAAACCGGAATTAAGTCCGGAGAAAGTATCGTGATGGCAGCAGGAACCTCTGAAGCCAAAACAGGAGGACTCAAAGCAAAATTTACCCGTGAGAAGAAAAAACGCATACCCCGCGATAGCATGATCAATAACCTGCTTAATTCGGGGCAGCAGTTTCTGATGAAAAAGGGTTCGGTAACCCGACTGATAGCAGGTTATCACTGGTATGGAGAACGCCATCGCGACACTCTGCTGGCTTTACCCGGCCTGGCTGCCTATCAGGAAGACCGCTCTACCTATAGAAGTATCCTGAATCATATTTCTGGCGAAATTGAAAAGAAATACCTGTCATCTAACAAGAGCCTTCTGAACCGGGACATTGATGTGCCGCTCTGGTTTTTCTGGACATTAAAGGAGTGTGCTTCTACCTGCAACGATCTTGATGTCTGGGGAAAATACAGCCAGGTTATGAAAGAAGTTATTGATCATTATCGCAGCCTTAATGAACCAAATATGCGCATGGACGATTCAGGCCTGTTGTATGCCAAAAAGGAAGGCGTGCCCTTGACATGGATGGAGGCCATGGCAGAGGGCAAACCTGTGACCTGGCGACCCGGGTATACTGTGGAACTGAACGCCTTATGGTATAATGCGCTTATGTATTTTGCTACATTGGCAGTAGATTCAGGGCAGGAAAAAATTGCTGAACCATACTTCCGGCTGGCCCAAAATGTCAGGGAAGCTTTCGTAAATGTTTTCTGGAACTCCAAAGATGGATGTCTTTATGATTATGTTGACGGAGAAGAAAGGGATGCTTCCATCCGGCCCAATCAGATATTTGCTGCTGCTTTCCCTTTTTCTCCGCTTAGTCAGGAAGAACGAAAAGCCGTTGTTGATGTTGTAAAAAAAGAATTGCTGACACCACGGGGGCTTCGTACACTATCACCCCAGGATCCGAAATACAAAGGTGTGTTCGAAGGAGATCAGACCCAACGTGACATTGCCCTCCATCAGGGAACAGTATTTCCCTGGCTGGCTGCTTTTTTTGCCGATGCCTACCTCGACATCCATAAGCAGGGGGGGCTGTCGTTCGTGAAACGTATGCTGGATGGATTTGAAGAAGAGATGGGGAACCATTGTATCGGAACCATTTCCGAATGTTTCAACGGGAATCCTCCTCATATAGGGAAAGGGGCAGTTTCAATGGCCTGGAACGTAGCCGGTGTACTTCATATTATTAAACTAATTGAAAAATACAGTAACGTATGAGGGTATTAATGTTCGGGTGGGAATTTCCGCCACATATATCCGGGGGCCTGGGGACGGCCTGTTTTGGCCTTACCAAAGGGTTGTCATATATTTCTGATCTTCAGGTATTATTTGTTGTTCCCAAAGCTTTTGGAGATGAAGAGCAGCATGGTATAAGCCTGGTTGGTGCCAATAATATTCCGGTACGACATCGTAAGCTTAACCTGAAATATTTTAGTAACAAACTCGATTACATCGAAGTAGGTGCCAAATTGATGCCCTATACCGATCCGGATGAATATTACCATCATAAAAAAACGCGAACAGAGAAGCGTCCCTTTCAATACATCCAGACCGATGAGTATGGGCGAATTCCATTTTCCGGAGCTTACGGGGAGGACCTTCTACAGGAGATCCATAATTATGCTCTGGTTGCCAATGTAATTGCCCAGGATTATTCGTTTGATTTGATCCATGCTCACGACTGGCTGACCTACCCGGCCGGTATTGCTGCAAAAGAAGCTACCGGAAAACCATTGATTGTACATGTACATGCTACTGATTTCGACCGGAGCGGGGGAAGCGTTAATCCTGTAGTTTTTGATATTGAAAAACGGGGAATGCAAGCTGCCGATAAAGTGATTGCTGTGAGTAACCTTACCCGGCGTACCGTTATTGAAAAATATGGTATCCCTGAAGAAAAGGTAACTACAGTATACAATGCGGTTGAACCCCTGGAACACAAAGAGAAACCGGTTTTCAGGAAGGGTACCAATGAAAAGCTGGTGACTTTTCTCGGGAGGATTACCATGCAAAAGGGACCTGAGTATTTTGTTGAAGCAGCACACCGGGTATTACAAAAAATCGATAACGTAAGATTTGTGATGGCAGGCAGTGGCGATATGATGCATCGAATGATACGACGCGCTGCCCAGCTTAAAATTATGGATAAATTTCATTTCACAGGTTTTCTCAGGGGGGAAGAGGTCTTTTCCATGCTGGCTATGAGTGATCTTTACGTGATGCCTTCGGTGTCCGAACCTTTTGGCATTTCACCATTAGAGGCTATGCAGAGCAATGTTCCGGTGTTGATATCTCATCAGTCGGGTGTTGCCGAAATACTTACCTACGCCATTAAAACTAATTTTTGGGATGTGGATGCCATGGCCGATGCAATTCATGGCGTTCTGAAGTATCCCGCTCTTTCCAAAATGTTTGTAAAATACGGGAAAAAGGAAGTTGATTCTCTTAAGTGGGAAAAATCAGCCCTTAATGTTAAAGAAGTATACGACAGCGTATTGAAGGAGTTCTATCGTTAATAAGCTTAATCCGGATAAAAAAGCAAGTTATGAAGACAATATGTTTCTACTTCCAGGTTCATCAACCTTTCCGATTTCGGAGATATCGGTTTTTCGATATTGGCAATGATCATTATTATTTTGATGATTATACCAATGAATCTATTCTCAATAAAATAGCGGTTAATTGTTACCTGCCAACCAATGAATTGCTGCTAAAGCTTATCAGCAAATATAAAGGGAAGTTCAAGATTACCTTCAGCATTACAGGGGTGGCCATTGAACAGTTTAAACTATATGCTCCCGAAGTGCTGGAAAGTTTTCGCGCGTTGGCTTCCACCGGGCATGTGGAGTTCCTGGCAGAAACTTATGCTCATTCACTTGTAGCATTAAAGGATGAAGAAGCTTTTGTCAGCCAGGTGAAAGCTCATTCCGATCTGATAGAAGAGTTATTTGGACAGCGTCCTTCTGTTTTCAGGAACACCGAATTGGTCTATTCCGATCACATTGGAGATATGGTTGGGCGTATGGGATTCAAAGCTATGCTTACCGAAGGGGCAAAGCACGTACTTGGATGGAAGAGTCCGAATTTCTTGTATTGTAACGCTTTAAATCCCAGGCTGAAAGTGCTTCTCAAGAATTATAAATTAAGTGATGATATAGCCTTCAGGTTTGGCGACAAAGGATGGAATGAATGGCCGCTTACCAGTCATAAATTTGCCGGATGGCTAAACCGGCTCGATAAAAAGGAAGAAGTTGTAAACCTGTTTATGGATTATGAAACCTTTGGTGAGCATCAGCCTAAAGAAACAGGTATTTTCGAGTTTCTTGAACATCTGCCGGGTGATATTCTTAAGCACAAGTCGCTCCGGTTTGGTACACCATCCCAAATAGTAGCCGAACATCAGGTGGTGGCACCCGTTCATGTGCCCAACCCGATATCATGGGCCGATGAAGAACGTGATCTGACGGCCTGGCTGGGCAACGAAATGCAACAGGAAGCATTTGATAAATTGTATTCACTGTTGCCCAAAATGAACAAATGTACCGATTCCAGGTTACAGAAAGACTGGAATTACTTGCAGTGTAGCGATCATCTGTACTATATGTGCACAAAATTCTTTTCAGACGGGGACGTGCACGCTTATTTCAATCCTTATGAAACTCCGTATGATGCTTTCATTAATTATATGAATGTTCTGAGTGATTTCTCCATCCGGCTGAATGCTGCTGTACCGTATAGTTCGGAGGAGAAAGAATTGGCAAATCTTGCCGGCATCCTGGAAGACAAGGATAACAAGATCAGAAAACTGGAAGAAGAATTACATAAGCTCAGAAGCCGGAAGCGAAACAGCAGTATAAAAAGGAACCGGCAAAAAAACAGTTGCTGCGGATACTACCGCCGTGTCTGAAACCAAATCCGGCACAAAAACCAAATCTGCAACAAATACAACAAAAGGGAAGAGAAAGTCTGCAGCCAAAAAAAGTGCAGTAAAGAAGAGCAAAGATTCAAAGTAGTTGAAGTTGAATAATAACACCTAAACATAATGATGGATAGTTATCTGAAGCCGGATATTGTTTTTGAAACAAGTTGGGAAGTTTGCAATAAAACAGGCGGAATACATACAGTGCTGGCCTCTAAAGCCACTACACTTATAGAGCAATTCAAAGACAATTTAATTTTTATTGGGCCGGATGTTTGGAGAGGGCCCCGGAAAAACCCTGAGTTTATTCCTGACCCCAATCTTTTCAGCGAATGGCAGGAAATGTTACATCGCGATGGACTGAGGGTAAAAACCGGACGCTGGAACATTCCTGGACAACCTGTAGTTTTTTTGGTTGATTTTAGCCCGTTGGTGGTCAGGAAGAATGAAATCCTTGCCAAACTATGGGAGAGTTTTAAGCTCGACAGCCTTTCAGGTCAATGGGACTACGTGGAACCTGCCCTGTTTGGGTATGCCGCAGGAATGGTGATTGAAAGTTTTTATCAGTTTTACATTTCGGAAACTGAAAAGGTGGTGGCTCATTTTAATGAATGGATGACCGGTAGTGGGGCCC
Organism: Anaerophaga thermohalophila str. Valhall; assembly: GCF_000250735.1. GTDB lineage: Bacteria > Bacteroidota > Bacteroidia > Bacteroidales > Marinilabiliaceae > Anaerophaga > Anaerophaga thermohalophila_A. The sequence goes on along the minus strand of NZ_AHZV01000182.1, from coordinate 59,890 downwards.
TTTATTTAAGGGATCATTTGCTTCAGGTAGGTACCATCTTTACCACACATGCAACTGTGGTTGGAAGAGCTTTGGCCGGACATAACGAGCCTCTTTATCAGCGTCTTGATGAGTATGACGCCGATGCCAAAGCCGTCGACTTTAATGTGGTATCAAAACATTCAATGGAAAAAACCACCGCGTGTAATGTGGATTGTTTCACTACCGTTTCCGAACTCACTGCCAGAGAGTGTGCCAGGTTTCTCTCTCACGAAGTGGACGTTGTAACACCTAACGGATTTGACAACAGGATAGTTCCAACCGGTCAGGATTACCTCAGGAAAAGAGAGCAGGCAAGGCAGAAACTTACTTCAGTGGCCTCCGCCCTGCTTGGTGGAAGCATTAGTGATGATGCGCTCTTTGTTGTCAACAGCGGCCGTTATGAATACAGAAACAAAGGTACTGATGTATTTCTTGATGTTTTAAAACACCTCAACGAACAAAGCAGCAACAAGAGAGAGATTCTTGCCTTTGTTCTGATTCCGGCTAATACTTACGGTGCGCGGAAAGACCTTGTTGCCCGGCTGAAAAAAGGGGCGAGCGACGGTCCACTTCCCAATCCCTTTCTTACTCACGGATTAAATGATATCGGGTACGATCCCATAATCAATAAGATACAGGAAATCCATCTTAGCAACGAATTGTCCGAGAGAGTCAAATTGATATTTGTGCCTTGTTATCTGAATGGAGATGATGGCATTTTTAATATTCCATATTACGATCTGCTGATGGGAATGGATATGGCAGTGTTTCCATCCTATTACGAGCCATGGGGATATACCCCTCATGAAAGTGTAGCGTATGGTGTTCCGTCTGTTACAACTACCCTTTCCGGATTCGGACTTTGGGCTTCACGCCACTCTAAAGGTATCGAAGAAGGTGTGGCCGTGATTCCGCGTGACGACGAAAACTATTTTCAGGTAGTAGAGAAGATTGCAAATCTGGTTGAGGATTTTGCAGAAAAGTCGCCCGGACAAGTTGATGCAATACGACAGAATGCCAGGGAACTCGCTGCCTTACTTGAGTGGGATAATCTGATTAAAAATTACTACAAGGCTTATGATATTGCACTGAAAGAAGTAACCAATCGTCGCGATAAATTTACAGCCGTAAAAAGAGAAGCACGTATTAAACTGGTGCCGCAAACCAGTCCGGTTCCGGGATGGAAAAAACTCGTGGTAAAATCAAGATTGCCCGGTCGCATTAAGGTACTTCATGAACTCACCCGAAATCTATGGTGGACCTGGAACTACAAACTGATGGATTTGTTTGAGACCGTAAGTCCGGAAATATGGGAAAAGGTCGGGAAAAATCCGGTGCAACTTCTCGATAAGGTATCTTATGAACGTCTTAGCGAACTGGCTGCTGATGATGATTTTGTTGCCAGGCTGGATGCTGTCTATTCGGAATTCAGAGCTTATATGGACAGAGATTTTTCAGACGATGTCCGTATTGCGTATTTCAGCATGGAATATGGGTTAAGCAACATACTTAAAATATATTCAGGTGGTCTTGGAATTCTTGCCGGCGACTATCTGAAGGAAGCCAGCGACAGAGGGGTGAAAATGGTTGCAGTAGGACTGCTTTACCGTTTTGGATATTTTAGCCAGGCACTCTCGGTAAATGGAGAACAGACAGCTAACTATGAAGCCCAGGATTTTTCTCTCCTTCCGCTAAAAGAGATTCGTGACCGGGATGGTCATCCGCTGTATATTTCCATTGAACTACCGGGGCGCAGTCTGCACGCGAAAGTCTGGAAAGCCCAGGTAGGAAGGGTTTCTTTATATCTTCTTGATGCCGATGTGGATCGCAATACGCCGGCCGACCGTCAGATTACGCACCAGCTTTATGGCGGCGACTGGGAGAACAGACTGAAACAGGAGATATTGCTCGGAATAGGAGGAATCAGACTTTTAGAGGAATTGAATGCCCATGTGGACATATTTCATATTAATGAAGGACACGCGGCTCTGATCAATGTGGAACGACTGGTAGACCTGGTTGAAAAAAAGTACAGCTATGCTGAAGCACTTGAAATTGTAAGGGCTACTTCTCTTTTTACAACCCATACACCGGTTCCCGCAGGACATGATAAATTTGATGAGGATATGTTCCGTATTTATCTGCGCCATATACCCGAAAAGCTTAAAATCTCATGGGATGAGTTCATGGACCTTGGCCGCGAACATGCAGGGGCCGATGAAATGTTCTCAATGAGTGTTCTGGCTGCTAAAACTTCTCAGGAAATGAACGGCGTGAGTGAATTGCACGGAAGCGTCACACGAAGAATGTTTCGTAACCTGTGGAGTGGTTATTTCCCCGACGAGCTTCACATTGGGCATGTGACCAACGGTGTACATTATGGAACGTGGACCGTTTCTGAGTGGCAGGAATTTTATAAAGAGATGTTTGGCCCTGAGTTTCTGTCAGATGTTTCCAATACAGAATACTGGAAGCGAATCTATGATGTTCCGGACAGGAAAATCTGGGAAGTAAGGCATGTGTTAAGGAAAAAACTGATGGATTTTGTGCGTCTACGCCTCGAAAGCAGCATGTCTAAACGTCACGATTCGCCTGCCCACATAGTGGAAGTGTTAGACATACTTGACGAAGATGCACTTACCATTGGATTTGCCCGACGATTTGCCACCTATAAGCGTGCTCACCTCCTTTTCAGGGACCTTGAACGGCTGTCCGAAATTGTTAACGATTTTGAGCGGCCTGTCCAGTTCATTTTTGCCGGCAAGGCACATCCGGCCGATGAGGCAGGGCAAGCGCTAATCAAGAAGATTATAGATATTTCCAAGCAACCTGAATTTATAGGTAAAATCATTTTCCTGGAAAATTATGACATGGAACTGGCCAAGCGGTTGGTTAGCGGTGTTGATGTATGGCTCAATACACCTACCCGGCCGCTCGAGGCATCAGGAACAAGTGGTCAGAAAGCGGAACTTAACGGGGTTCTCAATTTTAGTGTTCTCGATGGTTGGTGGTACGAAGGTTTTAAAGAAGAAGCCGGCTGGGGTCTTACTGAGAAAAAATCATTCGATAATCAGGATTTTCAGGACGATTTGGATGCTGCAACCATTTACAGTATTCTTGAGAATGAAATTGTACCCCTTTTTTATGATGTGAATGAAGATGACGTTCCGGTTGGATGGGTTCGTTACATCAAAAACTCAATCGCACATATAGCGCCCCGATTTACAACCCGACGGATGATTGATGATTATCTGTCCCGGTTTTATCAACCCATGCACAAACGGTTGAAGGCATTGTGCGCCACCGATTGCGAGCTGGTTCATGACATTGCTTCGTGGAAGCGGAGGGTGATGTCGGGATGGAATGATATTGAGCTTCTTGAAGTTAATATGCCCGATATAGCACGGCAGGAGTTAGGGATTGGGGATGATTATATTATCGAGGTTAAGCTTGATCTTAAACAACTGGAGGATATTGATGTTGGCCTCGAAATGCTTATTGTGGAATCAACAGAGGAAGACTTTCCGCCAATTCTGCATAAAGAACCTTTTAAAGTGACTAAAAAAGAAGGTTCTGTGGTTTATTACGAGATGAAGTACAAACTCAATCTGCCGGGTTCCTTCAAGTTTGGTATCAGGATGTTCCCAAAGAACGAACATCTGCCTCATCAGCAGGACTTCGCCCTGGTAAGATGGTTCTAAACTGATTTATTTGGTGCTCGTCTATACAATAGTCAGTTAAAAAAAAGCCCAAACGCAGAGACGCAATGACGCAAAGTTTTTATTATGAGAGCGTTGTGATTTGTGCCATTAATTGTGTAAACAATTAATTACCAAATATCTGTAAAAGTTTAACGGAGTATTGCTATAAACTTACAAAAAATTTTTACAATTTGAGTGTCTGTTCAGAAAGTGCCAGTTACAAGCGTAACACAGCAAATGGTACTTTATGGGCAGACACTATTTAGTGTACCCTCGGCGTGGGAATTTTCCTCAATACCAGTCCTGTCCGGTTGGGAAGATAAAGTTTAAGCTGATAGCCGTTTGCCGGATTCTCTCCCACCGGTTGGGCGAAATAGAGTTGTTGCTGGTCAACCCGGTCGAAACCTCCAAATTCATGTTTGTCGGAGTTGAGAATGATCTTGTATTTTCCGGGTGCAACCGGTATTCCATAATCCGGGAACGACCGCGTGGGATGAAAATTGAAAACCATCAGAAAGTTACCCCTGTTGAAAGCGAGTATTTTGTCACCCTCATTGGCAAGGTTTAGATATACCGGAAGGGGGCTTAAAATGTTTTGTTCAACAACCGTTCTGATCATCGCCTGATCGAAAGCTCCAAGCCATTCATATTTCAGGTTTTTATCATCGGCAAGACGCCATTGGCGACGCGCATATTTATACGACCAGTTGTTTCCTGCCCGTGGAAAATCTATCCACTCGGGATGACCGAATTCGTTCCCCATGAAATTGAGATATCCTCCGTTGGCAGTAGTGAGAGTGACCAGCCGGATTATTTTATGCAAAGCTATGGCCCTGTCGATGATCAGACTTGGCTTGTCTTTGCTCATAAAATCATACATCTCTTTGTCGGCCAGGCGAAAAATAATGGTTTTGTCACCAACAAGTGCCTGGTCGTGCGATTCTGTATAGGAAATGGTACGCTCTTCAGGACGGTGCTGGGTTAGCTCGTGAAAAATAATTCCCATATTCCAGCTTTCATCCGGTAATTCTTTGATGAGTTTGATCCAGAAATCGGGCACGCCCATCGACAATCGAAAGTTGAATCCCAGGCCCCCATCTTCGGGAGGAGCTCCCGTTCCTGGATAACCGCTCATTTCTTCGGCAATGGTGATGGCTCCGGGCTTAATTTTGTGGATGAGATGATTGGCCATCATCAGGTAAACCAGAGCATTTTGGTCGCGGCTGCCGTCAAAATAATCATGATAGCTGGTAAATGCTTTTTCGAGTCCGTGATGTGTATAAAGCATACTGGTTACACCGTCGAACCGGAATCCGTCGAAATGATATTCTTCGATCCAGTACCTGCAGTTGGACAGCAAGAACATCATTACCTCTTTTTTCCCATAGTCGAAACACCTCGAATCCCATGCCGGGTGAAATCCCCGGTCGCCAGGGTAAAAATATTGATCCAGGGTGCCGTCAAAGCGACTTAACCCTTCTTCTTCATTCTTTACGGCATGCGAATGTACGATATCCATGATCACAGCCATTCCCATTTCGTGGGCACGGTTGACCAGTGATTTTAGTTCCTCTGGTGTTCCGAATCGACTGCTGGGCGCAAAGAAGTTGGAAACATGATAGCCAAAACTTCCATAATACGGATGCTCCTGAATGGCCATGAGTTGTATAACGTTGTATCCTGCCTTTTGAATCCGGGGCAAAATGTCTTCTGCAAATTCTTTAAATGTTCCTATCCTTTCTTCTTCATGAGCCATGCCAATGTGTGCTTCATAAATGAGCGGGTGCTTGATATCGGGATGAAAGTTATGGTCGGTCCATTGAAATGCTGCACCGGGACACCAAACCTGAGCACTAAAGAGCAAAGTGGACGGATCCTGAACGACACGGTTGGCATAGGCAGGAATTCGATACCCCGAACCGGTATCCCATACCACGAATAGTTTAAAATAATCCTGATGTTTTAAAGTGGAGTCAGAAAGAAATATTTCCCATATCCCGTGGTCCTTTTTTTGTAGCCGAAAAGATTCATGCGGTTTCCAGTCCGAAAAGTCTCCGACAATATATATTTTTTCCGCGTTGGGAGCCCATTCGCGAAAAACCCATCCGTCACTGTATGGATGCAGTCCAAAGAACAGATGATTGCCGGCAAAATTTACGATCCCGTCTCTGCTATCGTTGATTTCGTCCAAAATGTCAGTGTATTCATTATATGTAGCTTCCAGTGCAGGCGCAAAGGGTTCCAGCCAGCCGTCCTTTTCTATAAGTGGAAGTTTCTTCATCGAATTTGCTTTTTATAAAATTAAAGAATTCTTCAGTATCCTTTATGTCTTTTAATCCCAAAATCCAACAAACTTCGGAGAGGTCCGAGAAGTCCAGGCCTCCTGCAGAGATCGCTTCGTTATTGTAACGTCCGTCTTTCCCATTGTATTTGTTTGCGATTTCAATAGCAAGCTGCCATATTTCAACTAACCGGGGGTCAGCAACTTTATCCTGCCAGTGGGTGTAATCAGGAGAACGAAATCCCGGCGAACCATTTCCAACGGCATTCCCGTCCGGAATTTTATGATAATCGGTATTATCTTTTACATATCTCAGATGCCCGGGCGAAGTCACTTCTTCATTCCAGTTTGAATGTTGAACTACATGAATGCGGTGTGAAGTGTTTATCTCCGGAATATCAGCTTTGACTGCTTTAACTACTTCAGCCGTAAAATCCGACTGCCCGGCATCGGCAATCCATACATCACCCTGGTTTTTGAGGGTTGTTTTAACTAATTCTTTTACTTTATTAATAGCCGATTCAAAATCTTTATGTGCATCTGTCCAGTTGTCGCGAAAAGCAAGTTGGAGCAAGTCGTTAGGAGGCACGTAAGGCCCCTCTTGAATACCATAAGCACCGGTAACAGCATGATAATTTACTTCTGAATAATCTTCTTCAGACATCAGGGTAGCCAGGGCTGCCATAGTGTGAATGTCGTCGACATCGGTCTTACAATCAAATTGTACCAGCAGCAGGTCTTTCTCTGTGTTAAAAGTCCCGTTTTTTGAAGATATTTCTTCCGGATTGGTGTTGAATGCCATGGAAAAAATAGCTATGGCAATTAGTATAATGATTTTAGTCTTCATAAATGTTAAGTTTATAGTTTCCAGGATATATTCAATATCTTGTTAATTTTAACAAATAACTGATAATCAATATTTTGCGAAATTAAAAAACGGCTATAACTCTGTCATAATAAGAACTTTGCGTCATGGCGTCTCAGCGTTTAGGCTTTTTTAATAATCGTTAATTTAGACCGATAAAAATCAGTCCGCTAATCACCCATAATAAAATCCATTGTCCCAATTTCAGGTAATTTTTTGGAAAATTCCTGGAAATTGCTATTCCAATTATCCAAACGATACCGTATCCAAGAAAATAAACCGCTAATATTTGAAGCAGAAGTCTTTCACTTTGAAAAAAGCTTGTAAAGTTTATCAATCCAAGTCCGACGGTGGCAAGTAGTAAGTCAAACGAAATCCAATGCCAGCCACTTCTTACCATTGTCCATTTTTCACGTTTTAAATATTTTTCGTCATTTTCATTCTCCGGCTCAATTATTTTCAGTTCTCTGTCCCCTAAAAAAGTGTGAATTACAAATGCCAAAAGCGTAAGGATATTTGCTATAATAATTGGAATGTTCATATTGTTACTTTTTTATGTTAGCTTTATATTCGTTTCTTAACAGTTCAGTTCCCTCTGCTCCTGTTGGTTGAATTTTTAAAATACTCCTTTACTCTTGAGTTCATCAATGTCCATCGGGGTGTCTATCGACCAGCTTTCAAATTCGGTTTTGCGGGTAGTAATTGCATATCCGTTTTCGATCCACCGCAGTTGTTCCAATGACTCGGCTAATTCCAAAGGAGCGGGTTTGAGAAGGGTTATTTCTCTGAGCACGTCGGTACGATACGCATAGAGTCCGATGTGTATATAATAATTGTGGTGTTGATGCCATTCCTCTTTAGGGAAATTTCGCAGATGGGGAATGGGTGAACGACTGAAATATAATGCCTGCGAGGTACTGTTCAAAACAACTTTGGGTTTGTTCGGATCGAATAGATCATTATTGTTTTTCAGTGGCTTTACCAGTGTTGCAATTTCGGTTTCGGCATTGTAGAAGCACATAACAAGCTTTTCAATTTGCTGTGGATCGATGAATGGCTCATCTCCCTGAATATTCACAACCACCTGATATTTACGATTGTTTAATGCTTCGGTTTTGTCAAGCGCCTCAGTGCAGCGGTCGGTTCCGCTGCGGTGCCTGTCGGAAGTCATCACACACACCCCACCGAAATTTTTAACAGCCTCCATTATTCTGGTGTCATCGGTTGCTACGACGAGCTGCGTTAACGCTTTTGAGGCTTGTTCATATACACGCTGTATCATCGGTTTTCCGCCAATATCGGCAAGCGGTTTTCCGGGAAACCTGGTTGATGCGTATCTTGCAGGTATAATTCCAAGTATATCTTCTGTTTTCATATTATTGTTTTAATTCTTGAGTCCGGTATAAAAAGCATCTTTGTTGCCAAAATCTGTGTTGTTTTAAATTTTTGCATCCTCATTAACAATGAGTTAACTCCGGTACAAAAATTTAAAACGCCTTGATTTTGACAAAAATATGCTTTTTATACTGCACTCATTCTTGTTGTGGTAAACCTTTCCATGCTTGTTTCTTTGCGATTTTAGCATTCCTTTAATTTTGCGTTCTCAGCGTGGAATAAAAATAGACAAAACTCACAGCACCTCAAAATAATATTTAGTGTCTGTCCATAAAGTGCCATTTACTGTGTTACGCTCGTCCGAAAATTACTCATTTACGATGCGTAAACTCCGTATTTTCGGACTTCGCAAGCCTTGTAAATGACACTTTCTGAACAGACACACATACTGTAAAAATTCTTTGCGAGTTAATAGACGAGCACTGTTTAGTACGGGTTTTATATTTTATCGATGCGTAAAATGGAAAAACAGACAAAGAATAGTAACTTTGTCAGTTGATACTGAAAAAATAGCAGTTATTTTATGGTCAATATACAGCAAATCAAGCAACGTTACGGGATTATAGGAAATTCTGAAGCACTTAACAGGGCTATTGATGTCGCTGTTCAGGTGGCTCCTACCGATTTGTCGGTTCTCATAACAGGCGAGAGCGGTACGGGAAAGGAGGTGTTTCCCCAGATCATTCACCAGCATAGCATTCGTAAGCATGGTTCATATGTAGCCGTTAACTGTGGCGCCATTCCCGAAGGTACCATCGATTCCGAATTGTTTGGTCACGAAAAGGGCGCTTTTACCGGTGCCTATTCCGACCGTAAGGGATATTTCGAGGAAGCCAATGAAGGCACCATTTTTCTGGACGAGATAGGAGAGCTTCCTCTTGCCACGCAGGTTCGACTGCTTAGGGTACTGGAGACCGGCGAATTTATGCGCGTGGGTTCGTCACGAATATTGAAGACCAATGTCCGGGTTGTGGCAGCCACCAATGTCAACCTCGAAAAAGCTATTAAAGAAGGGAAATTTCGTGAAGACCTGTTCTATCGTTTGAACAGTGTTCCCATCAATATTCCGCCTCTTCGTGAACGTGTTGAGGATATTTACCTGTTGTTCAGAAAATTCGCAGCCGATTTTGCCGACCGCTACCGGATGCCGGCCGTTAAGCTCGACCAGAGTGCCCGTGAGATGCTGGAACGATACCGGTGGCCTGGAAACATCAGGCAATTGAAAAATATTACCGAACAGATTTCTATTATTGAAAAAGAAAGAGTGCTGACAGCCAGTGATCTGCAAAAATATCTGCCTTATCATGAAGGAGATAATCTGCCTGCTTTGATTGGCGGCCGGGAGCATCAATTTGGGGGCTCTGATTTCTCCAACGAGCGCGAAATCCTTTACAAGGTGCTTTTTGATATGAAAAGGGACATGAACGATCTTAAAAAGCTTGTGCTGGAAATTTTGCAACACGGGAATGACGTCAGCCTAAAAGGTGATAATGCCGAAATAATTCAAAACCTTTATCAGGATACTGCGCAGGATTTAACCAATCCTCAGCTACTCAAAGAGGGAACTATTGTTCCTTTCAGTCAGCGCAGACAAAACAATAGCCCTGCCGAAGAACACCATAATATTGAAGATACTGAAGAGTTAGTTGAAGAGTCGCTCTCTCTTGAAGAAAAGGAGGTGGAACTCATAAAGAAAGCCCTTGAGAAGCATAGTGGAAAACGGAAGCAGGCAGCCAAAGAGTTGGGAATTTCGGAACGCACTTTGTATCGTAAAATTAAAGAACACAATATTGAAGGATAGAAGCAGTTTCACAGGCACATGGAGTAAACGGGCAATTACCGGTTGAGGTTAAGGTTAAGGTTGAGGTTGAGGTTGAGGTTAAGGTTGAGGTTAAGGTTGAGGATTCACCACAGATTAATTATCAATTACCAGTTACCAATTATTAATTGAGGTTGAGACTGAGGTTAAGGTTAAGGTTAAGAATTACCCATAACTTGAGCCAATCAAATAGATGATGTAATAAAACTTATTACATTCGGTAACTAACAACATTAACAATTCTAACAGCCGGGTAACAACTATTAAATGTAAGATGTAAGATGTAAGATGAAATGAACATAGATAGTTTTACCATAATAAGAACATGTATAAGTTCTTGCATGCGAGTTCCATTCGGCCAATTAGTTAAATAAATTTTATACGAATGAATAAACATCAGATTAAGAGTGTCATAACAAAAAGTATGTGGGTTTTAGTAGTGTCCTTTCTGATGCATGGATGTGCCATTCAGATGACATTCGACGGGGCATCCATTCCAGAAAACGTGCATACTGCCTCTGTTCAGACGTTCGATAACAGAGCTGCATATATAAACCCCGTTTTAAGCCAGACCCTTACCGAAGCCCTGAAAGACCGGGTTATTAACGGTTCGAGACTTACACTTGCTGAAGAAACCGGAGATGTGGACTTTTCAGGAGAAATAACCGGTTACGAAACAGAACCACTTGCTATTCAGGCAGACGCTGTTTCGGCTGAAACCCGTTTGACTGTTAGGATTAATGTTCGATACGAAAACTTTAAAGACCCCGAAAAAAGTTGGGAGTCTTCTTTTTCGGCATATCGCGATTTCCCGAGTGAACAGAACATTACAGCCATTGAGGGTGAGTTGGTTAGTGAGATTGTGGAAGAACTTACGGATAATATTTTTAATAAAGCATTTGCTGACTGGTAAAATTGTTTATTATGGGCCGTATGCGACTGATCGATCTGGTATCAGCCCCTGAAATGCTGGATGAACAAACTCTTGAGACGCTTAAAGAAGTTCTTGATACCTATCCGTTTTTTCAGGCTGGCAGGATGCTGTGGATCAAAAATCTTCACAAGCTTGACCACATACGGTTTAACAGTGAACTCAAACTGGCTGCTGCGTATATTCCCGACCGGTCAAAGTTGTTTTTCCTGATTAACGATGTATTTTCAGCAAAAGAATCTACAGAACAATCCCGCATTGATGTTCCGTCTCCTGATAAGGATGAAGCAGCATCAGGGGATCAGCCGGAGAGTCCATCTGTTGAACTCCTTTCTCGTGATGAGAACAGGGAAGAGACTGACCACCGGTCATCGAATAACCTTGAGCTGATAGTGGGTGATGATGCCAACTATTTTGAGGTTGATGATACGATTACTTCTGCAAACGGCGAGCAGATAAATTTTTCAGGCATAGATGAAGAAAGGGAAGATGAAAAGGGTGATGCCGAAGAAGGAGCCTACGATGGGAATGAGCACAATCCCGATCTTGTATTACCTTCTGCCGACTTGCTTGATTATGAGAAAGAAGCTTATTCATCTGCCTATTCTCTCGAGTACGAAGTATCCAAATCCTCCATTGATTTTAATGAAAGTCATTCATTTTCGGAATGGCTTTATCTGTTAAGACATCAGCCTGTGGAAAAAGGCACCAATGCTGAGAAAGAGCAAGTTCCAAAATCAAAACAAGACGGAAAAATGGAGCTTATAGATAACTTTCTCAATAAAGCAGGCAATCAAACCCGGATTGTGCCATCAGATAATAGTTCGGTTCCCGACAAAGATTTTTCTGTGAAAAGTGTTGAGGAGAATGATGATCTGATGACCGAAACACTGGCAAACATTCACATCAAACAGGGCCGTTATCAAAAAGCGATAGAGATATTCGAACGTTTGCGCTTGAAATATCCCGAAAAAAGTGTTTACTTTGCACGTCGTATTGAAGAAATGGAAGAGCTTATTAATAAACAGTAATTTAGAAAGATATGTATCAATTTGTTTCAGTTTTGGTAATTCTGGTCAGTATTTTACTGATACTTATAGTCCTGGTTCAGAATTCCAAAGGTGGCGGACTGGCCTCAAATTTTTCAGCCTCCAATCAGGTGATGGGGGTTCGGAAAACTGCCGATTTCCTGGAAAAAGCAACATGGACGCTTGCCAGCGCTCTTTTGGTGCTGTCCTTCATATCCGTGATGGTATTGCCAAAAGATGAGATGCAGTCGGGTTCAGCTATTGATGAAGAAATTCAGAATATGACCGCACCAACACAGGAACTTCCTGATTTTGGTGTGGGTGAGGAAGAAGCTGCTCCCTCGGGAGAAGCTGCCGGTGACAGTCTCTGATACAATATTACTGACAGTAATAAATGACAGAGTGTCAGCAATCGCTGACACTCTTTTTTTTGCCGGCTATTGAAAGGTCTTCTGCTTTTAAGATTTTGATATATAATATGTATGGAGTTTTTTCGACATATCGAAACTCTGACTTTAGAAATGTTTGTGGATTTTGATTTATAAGACAACTTTGGGCTATGCTGTAAAAATGTCCTTCTTTTCTTCCTTTTTAGAGGTCGCCTGGCTTTGGCATAGTTTGTGAATGAAAGGTTGGCGGAGTAATTAATTTTGTTTAACGTCTAAATAAAATAGAAATGTCAACATTGAAAGGAAAAATTCTTGCCGGCAAGGTTTTGGTAAAACCACAGGCAGCCGAAGAAAAGACTTCAAGCGGAATAATCATCCCTGATTCAGCTAAGGAGAAACCGCAGAAAGGAGAAGTGGTTTTAGTTGGTGCTGACAAAAAAGATGAACCTATGCAGGTAAAACCCGGCGATGTGGTATTGTATGGGAAATACGCCGGAACCGAATTGAACATCGACGGTGAGGATTATTTACTCATCTCGCAGAATGACATTCTTTACATCGCGTAATTTTAACTTAAAAACATTACTAAATTTCAAAGAATATGGCTAAAGAGATTAAATTTGATATTGATGCCCGCGAAAGGCTTCAGAGAGGTATTGACCAGCTTGCAAATGCTGTAAAAGTAACACTGGGCCCCAATGGGCGCAACGTTGTTATCGACAAAAAATATGGGGCACCGCAGATTACCAAAGATGGTGTAACCGTTGCCAAAGAGATTGAGCTCAAGGAGCCTTATGCCAACCTGGGCGCCCAAATGGTGAAAGAGGTGGCATCAAAAACCGGCGATGATGCCGGAGATGGTACTACTACTGCCACAGTTTTGGCTCAGGCTATTGTTAATGTCGGGCTCAAAAACGTTACTGCCGGTGCAAACCCAATGGAACTCAAAAGAGGTATCGACCTGGCTGTTGCCAAAGTTGTTGAAAATATTCGCAAACAGGCCCAGGTTGTTGGCGAAGACAACAGCAAGATTGAACAGGTTGCCCGAATATCTGCCAATAATGACGAAGAGATAGGCCGGCTTATTGCCGAGGCCATGGACAAGGTCGGGCACGAAGGTGTAATTACCGTTGAGGAAGCCAAAGGCATCGAAACCACTGTTGAAGTGGTTGAAGGTATGCAATTCGACCGTGGCTATATTTCTCCTTATTTTGTTACCAATACCGAGAAGATGCAGGCTGAGCTGGAGAATCCTTACATCCTGATCCATGATAAGAAGATCAGCACCATGAAGGATTTGCTGCCTGTTCTTGAACAAACTGCCCAATCAGGCCGTCCGTTGCTTATCGTCGCCGAAGATGTTGACGGTGAAGCGCTGGCTACCCTGGTCGTTAACCGCCTGAGAGGTTCGTTGAAAGTAGCTGCTGTTAAAGCTCCCGGCTTTGGCGATCGTCGTAAGGAGATGCTTCAGGACCTGGCTGTACTGACCGGTGGTACCGTAATCTCTGAAGAAACCGGACTGAAGCTCGAAAATGCCAACATCGATATGCTCGGACAGGCCGAGAAAGTGACCATTGACAAAGAAAACACAACAGTGGTTAACGGTTCGGGCGACAAAGATGCTATTGATCAGCGTGCCCAGCAGATCAAAGCTCAAATTGCCAACACTACTTCCGATTACGACAAGGAAAAACTTCAGGAACGTCTGGCCAAACTGGCCGGTGGTGTAGCAGTACTATACGTTGGTGCCGCTTCCGAAGTGGAAATGAAGGAGAAAAAAGACCGTGTGGAAGATGCGCTGAGTGCTACACGTGCAGCTGTTGAAGAAGGTATTGTTCCAGGTGGTGGTGTTGCATATATACGTGCTATTGCTGAGCTTGAAAACCTCAAGGGTGAAAACGACGATCAGACAACCGGAGTTGAAATCGTGAAACGGGCCATCGAAGAGCCATTGCGGCAAATTGTGGCCAACGCCGGTAAAGAAGGCGCAGTTATCGTTCAGAAAGTAAAAGACGGCAAAGATGCCTTTGGATATAATGCCAGAATTGACGAGTATCAGGACTTCTATAAATCCGGTGTTATCGACCCGGCCAAAGTGGCCCGTGTAGCTCTTGAAAATGCCGCTTCTATTGCCGGTATGTTCCTTACTACCGAATGCGTACTGGTAGAAGAGAAAGAGGAAGAGCCCGCTCCGGCAGGCAATCCAGGAATGGGAGGCGGTATGCCGGGAATGATGTAATCAGTGCAACATAAACTGAGTATAACATTAGGAAAGGCTGTCTTAAAAGGCGGCCTTTTTCTTTTTGAACCATTCCACGAAATATTTCAGGCCGTTTTCAAGATTTACCTGTGGCTGATAACCGATCATCCGTTTGGCTTTCCCGATATCGGCATAAGTGATATCGACGTCACCCGGCTGTACAGGTAATCTTTCAATTCGGGGGTCTATGCCCGTTGCCAGGCTTATTTTTTGAACGAGCTCTTTTAAGGCCACCGGATGATTGTTGCCAAGATTTACTACCTCGAACACAGAATTGTGCGACATCAGGTAGCTGATAACCCCGCGTATTCCGCTCACTGTATCCGAAATATAGGTGTAATCTCTGGCTGTACTGCCATCACCAAACAATGTAAGCGGGAGATTTTCGAACATCATGCGTGTGAATTTATGAATGGCCAGGTCGGGACGCTGACGAGGCCCGTATACTGTAAAAAATCGCATATTAATGATGTCGAATCTGTATAAATGATGCCAGGTGTGATTTAAGAGTTCGCACGATTTTTTTGAAAACGCGTAAGGCGAAATGGGGTTGTCAACATTTATGTCTTCGTGCCACGGGGTTTGCGGATTGTTACCATATACCGACGAAGAGCTTGCAAAAGCCAGTTTCGTGATGTTACTTTTCTTCATAGCGTCGAGCACAACTCTAGTCGATGTTATATTATGATCGATATAACTTTGCGGGGCTTCAATACTGGGACGCACACCGGCTTTCCCTGCAAGATGAACTATTATATCCGCTCCTTTGGAGAAGATTTTATGGACAGAAGCTTCATCTCTTAAATCCTTCTCAAAAAACAGAAAATTTTTGTCAGTAAAACAATTCTTCAGGTTGTCTCTTTTTATGGCAGGACTGTAATAGGGGTCGAAGTTATCAATACCAACAACCTTATGTCCTTCTTTTAGTAATGTTTCGGATAAATGGGAACCGATAAATCCGGCACAGCCGGTTACAATTATTTTATACATGAGGATGATTTTTTCAGAATGCTATTTTACGCGATTTTAAGACCAATTTCAAGGCAAAACCGGAATATTTTGTCCTGAAAGATTAAATCAATGGATGAGTTAATCTATTTTTTAGACCAATGATTAAAAGATGGGATATTAGAATAATATTAATTCCTGTTACAGCAATAAAACTAAAGATATTGAAACAACCAATGTAATAATCCATTATTTAAATATCTTTGCAGACACATGATTAATAAGTAGTGTCGGTCTATAAATTCACAAAATTTTTTACTATATGAGTGTCTGTTCAGAAAGTGTCATTGACAAGGCCTGCGAAGTCCGAAAATACGGAGTTTACACATCGTAAATGAGTAATTTTCGGACGAGCGTAACAAAGTAAATGGCACTTTAGGGACAGACACTAAATAACAAACCAGCATTGTTGGTTTCCGGATCATAATCATTTGACAACACAACATAGATCAGAGAAAACATATTTGTACATGAAGAATATAAGGAACTTTTGCATTATTGCCCATATCGATCACGGTAAGAGTACTTTGGCTGACAGGTTGCTGGAACGAACCAAAACAGTAACCGATCGCGAATTGCTCGAACAAACCCTCGACAGTATGGACCTGGAGCGGGAGCGGGGAATTACCATTAAGAGTCATGCCATACAGATGCAATATCCTAAAGGTGATGAAATTTATACATTGAATTTGATAGATACCCCCGGGCATGTGGATTTTTCATATGAAGTATCGCGTTCAATCGCCTCTTGTGAAGGAGCGCTTTTGATTGTGGATGCCACACAGGGAATCCAGGCGCAAACCATAAGTAATTTGTATCAGGCTGTAGACCACGATCTTACCATCGTCCCTGTGCTTAATAAAATGGATATGGAAAGTGCAATGCCTGAAGAAGTAGAAGATCAGATTATTGACCTCATAGGCTGCGACAGGAGCGATATTATACGTGCAAGCGGGAAGACAGGAATGGGCGCCGAAGAGATACTCGATGCCATTGTGGAACGGATACCGCCACCGGTAGGCGATCCCGGTGCACCCCTTCAGGCTCTTATTTTCGATTCAGTATTTAATAATTTCAGGGGAATTATTGCTTATTTTAAAGTGATGAACGGCGAGATACGAAAAGGGGATAAAGTAAAATTTGTGAATACCGGACGTCAATATGAAGCCGATGAAATTGGTGTTCTGAAACTTGGCATGGTTCCTCGTGATATGCTTAGCACAGGCGATGTGGGGTATATTATCTCCGGCATTAAAACGAGCAAGGAAGTGAAGGTCGGCGATACCATCACTCATGTTGCCCGTCCCTGCTCGAAAGCAATATCGGGCTTCGAGGAAGTTAAACCAATGGTCTTTGCAGGTGTTTATCCCATCGACACGGATGACTATGAAGATTTGCGCGCAGCTATCGAAAAACTTCAACTCAACGATGCATCCCTGACATTTCAACCGGAATCGTCCGTGGCGCTCGGTTTTGGTTTCCGGTGCGGTTTCCTCGGGATGCTTCACATGGAAATTGTCCAGGAACGGCTCGACCGGGAATTCGATATGGATGTGATTACAACGGTTCCCAACGTTCCGTATCTGGTATATACCAAACAGGGAGAAGTGCTGGAGGTTCACAACCCTTCAGGGTTACCTGAGCCAACGGTTATCGATCATGTGGAAGAACCTTATATACGGGCTCAGATTATTTCCAGATCCGATTTTATCGGCCCTATAATGACTTTATGTTTAAGTAAACGGGGAGAATTGGTCAACCAGCACTACCTGACGGCCGACAGGGTGGAACTGAGTTTTGATATGCCTCTGGCCGAAATTGTTTTTGATTTCTATGACAAATTGAAAAGTATTTCCAAAGGGTATGCTTCGTTTGATTATTATACAACAGGTTATCGTACATCAAAACTGGCACGTTTGGATGTGCTTCTGAACGGTGAGCCGGTTGATGCACTTTCAACACTGACACATACCGACAATGCCTACCCTTTGGGACGCCGTATGTGTGAAAAACTGAAAGAATTAATACCGCGACAGCAATTTGATGTGGCCATTCAGGCTGCCATCGGTTCCAAGATTATTGCACGTGAAACGGTAAAAGCACTGCGTAAGGATGTTACAGCCAAATGCTATGGCGGCGATATTACACGAAAACGGAAACTGTTGGAAAAGCAGAAAAAAGGAAAAAAACGGATGAAACAGGTAGGGAATGTTGAAGTACCCCAAAAGGCTTTCCTTGCCGTACTGAAACTCGATTGATAAAACCAGCAACCCGAAACCTGCTAAGGTTGAGGTTGAGGTTAAGGTTGAGGTTAAGGTTGAGGTTGAGGTTAAGGTTGAGCTACCAACAACCAACAATCTTAACAACCTAACAACCTAACAACCTAACAACCTAACCTGGACAAGCCAGAACCAAACAAATTTATACATTATCTGTCACTGCTCCGCAGCTTTTTGTTTTTCTTTACATAATTCTACCGTTCTGTCGCCGCTCCGCGGCTATTAACTGCTGATATAGGGTTAAAAATACTAAAACCGCGGAGCGGTGACAGAGCGGTAACGTTACCAATAAAGTCCGTAACAATTAACCGCGGAGCGGTGACAGAGCATTAATTTTGCCAAAAAAAACACGAATATCAGGGGTAAGACACTAACAACCTAACAACCTAATAATCTAATAATCTAATAATCTAACAATCTAACAATCTAACAATCTCTCTATGCGGCAACTGTTGTTTTTTGTTTCTGCCTTTTTGCTGTTAAATGCCGGAGGCATGTTTGCTCAAAGCGAATTCACTCCGTTTTTTGAAGTGGGGGTTAAATCATCAGCAAATATTGCCAGGGCATACATATCGGATGATGATGAGGGAAGCAACTTCCTTGGCCCTGTGGTCGGTGTCCGGTACCTTCACATGCAGACAAAAAACATGGGATTTCTGGTGGAAGTGGATTACAACCGGTTGTCTTTCAGCTCGGAAGGAACAGATTATTCGTACAGTTTTATTCACACTCCTTTTATGACGCGGGCAAGATTTCCGCTGGGAAGAAAACATGATATTGGATTGAATGCCGGCTCCTATTTACAGATGGTGCTTGACCACCAGGACGATGTTGTTTTTGACAGAAGGACGCTTTTCGGATTGGCAGGAGGGATTGATTACGGTTTCCTGTTAGGAAACATGAGATTATCTCTCGAAGGAAGATATCATTATAATCTGCATTCGAACAGTGAGGATGCCGACGATATGAGATCAGGCTGGTTGGAAATTGGTCTGGCTGTTAGTTTTCGTAGCTCCGGGAAGAAGTAATCATATAAAAATCGGACAAAAAATAATATTCCGGCCCGGTATGACTTTACTCATCGGGCCGGCAGATAATTATTGACTCCTCTTTTCCTGACCGGGGATAAATCAGAGAACCAACTTGTAACCTTTACCATGCACGTTGATAATCTCAACCGATGGTTCATCTTTCAGGTGCTTCCTGAGTTTGGTAATGTACACGTCCATGCTGCGGGCATTGAAATAATTGTCGTCCACCCATATTGTTTTGAGGGCGAAATTACGTTCTAATACCTTGTTGGCATTGTTACAAAGCAATTTCAGTAGTTCAGATTCCTTGGTAGTCAGTTTAACCACCTTGTCACCATCGATCAGCTGTTGCTTTTGGGTGTCGAATTTGTACTTCCCAAGCTGGAAGACTTCCTGATTAGCAAGCCCGCCTTTTGTGCGACGCAAAATAGCTTCAATACGGAAGAGCAGCTCTTCCATACTAAATGGCTTGGCGATGTAATCGTCGGCGCCGATCTTGAACCCCTGGAAAATATCCTCCTTCATTGATTTGGCAGTGAGGAAAATAATGGGTACATCGGTATTTACCATCCGAATCTCTTTGGCGAGAGTAAATCCGTCTTTTTTAGGCATCATGACATCAAAAATACATACATCGTATTTTTTGTTCATGAATGCATCATAACCTTGTTCGCCATCTGGTACAAGATCGGTTTCATAACCTTTGGCTTCGAGATATTCACGAAGCAGCATGCCTAAGTTCTCGTCGTCTTCGGTCAGGAGAATTTTATATTCTTTTTCCATTCCTTGGTATGTTTAAAAGGTAAAAAAATTTCAAATTTTGTGCCTGTATTTAATTCACTTTCAACAGTAATGGTCCCGCCATGGTCTTCTACAATCTTTTTGACATACGCCAGACCAAGACCAAATCCTTTTACGTTATGTATGTTGCCGGTGGGTACCCGGTAAAACTTTTCAAAGATACGCTTTATATTTTCTTTTGAAATACCCATGCCGTTATCTTGTATGGATATTACAACTCCATTTTTCGGGCGATTCCATGTTTTAACATGAAAAATCGGCTTTCCACGGCGATATTTCAGTGCATTATCCAGCAAGTTATGAATAACATTTGTAAAATGTACTTCGTCAACGTAAACCGTCGGATTCTTGGCTTCCAGTTTTTCTATTATCTGCCCGTCTTTGTTTTCTACCTTCAGTTTAAAGTTGTTGGTGACTTTTGCAATAAGCTCGTTAATATTCACCTTTTTGATCTTTAAACTGGCACTTCCCTTTTCAAAGATAGCCATTTGCAGGACTTTTTCAACCTGAAAACTCAATCTTTTGCTTTCGTCCTGTATCACACTTGATATATGTCTCAGACTATTAGGGCTTTTCGCCACCGAACCATCTTTTAACATTTGTGATGCCAGCGATATTGTGGATATTGGTGTCTTAAATTCATGTGTCATGTTGTTGATGAAATCGTTTTTTATCTCATCAAGTCTTTTTTGTCGTACAATGATTACCAGGGTCAGGATAGAGGCCAGCACCATAATAATTGTAAAAACAGCGCTTGGCAATACCATTCCCATCGAATCCATGATGTAGTTAGGCCGTTCGGGAAAATAAAGCTGTATGTGGTTAGCTTTAGGGTGCAAATCGTTTGGGAACAGGTATTTCTGGTAAATTTTGTTGGCTTTACTTTCATCGAAACCAACCGTCGACATTACACGGTTGCCCCGCGAATCTATAATCGAAAACTCGTAAGGGAGTTTTATGCCTTTTTCTTCAAATTCTTTAAGGAGAAAAGCATCAACCAGTTCACGATCCACTCTTTGTTCTATCGGTACATCATCAAACAGGTCTTTAAGAAGTCTTTTCCGTTGTTCTTCCATCTTATTGCGGACCTGATGCTGGATGTTGTTGAAAGCCGTTTCCAGTGGGTCCATTACCTCCGATTTGTTGAATATCATCGGGGTGGTTTCACGATATGAGAAAACCAGTGAATCCTTTTTGTAGGTAGAAAACTCGGTATCCATTTTCGAGCCCTGGATAATGAAATCAAAGGTAATGTCGAGTTGAGGGACTTCCTCGCTCTGAGTTTGGTGACTTTGTCCTGAGAAATACTTGTTTTCTTTGCGAAGATTTTCCGGCAGGTTGTTGATAGGGTTTAATTTAAGCTGAGCGCCTAATCTCGATGTTTCATTCATTTCAAGACGGGTAATAACCTGATCCATCGCTTGCCGGACCGTCTGATCGAAATGATCCTCCTTTATTTTCGTAGCATTCTTTATCCACAGGGTCTGGATATAGATCAGTCCCGCAAGAGTAAAAGCTATAATAATGGTCAATACCCAAATGAATTTCCTGCTCATACTACAAAAATAATGGGTTGATTTCGAAAATCACTGCGATTAACAATAATTAACTTTAAACCTTGATATTCAGTTAATAAAGCTTTATCAACTAAGGGAAAAAATCAACTGTTTTTATTGAAATCAGCGTCACAAGACCTAGCCTGATTTATAAAGGTGTTTCTGTCTGGACGTTTTCTAAGGCCTCATTAGCAGCTTTCTGTTCTGCTTCCTTTTTTGAATTCCCTGTACCCATTCCTGATATTTTTTCATTAACAATAGCTCTGGCTATAAAAACAGGACCGTTATCTTCTGTTACCGGGTATTCTTCGGTGATGAAATGGACGGGGCGCTTATTTTTTTGTCCCCACTCTATTAATATCGATTTGTAATTGGTATCATTTTCAACGATTTGTTTCAAATCAAGGTATTTGGTGAGAATACGGTTTCGGATGAATTTTCGTGAACTTCCGTAACCTTTATCAAGAAAGATGGCGCCAATAATGGCTTCGAGTGCATCGCCAAGGATGTGTGTTTGTGATATGTCTCCTGGAGGATGGAATTGTATCCATTCCTGAAGACCCATGTCGAGGGCGATTTGATTAAGATTGGCCCGGCTCACTATTCTGGAGCGGGTTTTTGTGAGAAATCCTTCGTCTTCTTTTGGGTAGAGGAGATATAATTCCTGAGCAACTACGGCTCCGAGAATGGCATCTCCCAGATATTCCAGGCGTTCGTTGTTAAGAGCTTTTCTTCTGTTTCGTCTGATAACAGATTTATGCACCATTGCCTGGTGATACAGGTCGGTATTGCCGGGCCGAATCCCGGTTATTGAATTTATAAATCTATAAAACTTTCTTCCCTTACGGGAAAAAAGTTTTATAGATTTGAAAAGCGGTATAAACACAACTTAATCTACTGCTTTAAATACCACACATGCATTGTGACCTCCAAAGCCGAAAGTATTCGACATCGCCACTTTTATTTTTCTTTCCTGAGCTTTTCCAACTGTCAAATTGAGTTTTGGATCAATTTCGGGATCGAGCTCAAAAAGATTAATGGTGGGAGGAACAATGCTGTTTTTCATTGCCAAAATCGATGCAATGGCCTCAACAGCCCCGGCAGCACCCAGCAGGTGTCCGGTCATTGATTTTGTGGAGCTGATACTCAGCTTATACGCGTGATCTCCAAATACCTTTTGAATGGCACGTGGCTCAGCGATGTCTCCCAGCGGGGTGGAAGTACCGTGAACGTTGATGTAATCTACTTCATCAGGACGAATATTTCCGTCTTTCAGTGCATTGGCCATTACTCTTTCAGCACCTTTCCCATCGGGGTCGGGAGCTGTTAAGTGATAGGCATCGGCGGTCATACCTGAACCTGCCAGTTCGCAATAGATTTTTGCACCACGTTTCACAGCGTGCTCATATTCTTCAAGAACCAGGGCACCCGAACCTTCTGCCATTACAAAGCCGTCTCTGTCTTTGTCGAAGGGGCGTGAGGCAGTGGCAGGGTCGTCGTTCCGGGTAGAAATTGCCTGCATGGCGTTAAATCCGCCTACTCCTGCTTCATTTATTGCAGCTTCTGAGCCTCCTGTAATAAACATTTCAGCCTTTCCAAGTCTGATGAGGTCAAAAGCGCTTGCAATAGCATGAGTTGAAGACGCACAAGCCGATACCGTCCCGTAATTGGGACCCCTCAATCCGTACTTCATGGATATATGACCTGCTGCAATGTCAGAGATCATTTTAGGAATGAAGAATGGATTAAAACGAGGTACTTCATTGTTCTTTACAAAAGAACGCGTTTCGTCGAGGAAAGTGATGATACCACCAATGCCTGCACCCCAGATGACGCCTGCCATATCCTGGTCTATGGCCTGGGGATCAATTTGAGCATCCCGGAATGCCTGCTCAGCTGCGATCATGGCAAACTGAGCAAACATGTCCATTTTTCTTGCCTCTTTGCGGTCGAAGTAATCGGTAGGATTGTAGTCTTTTACCTCGCAAGCAAATTTTGTTTTAAAATGGGTGGCGTCAAATCGAGTAATGGGTGCAGCACCACTTACTCCTTTTTGCAGGTTGTCCCAATACTCATCGATGGTTTTACCTATCGGAGTAATGGCACCCAACCCTGTAACTACTACTCTTTTTAACTCCATAACTGCTTTTAAAGTATAACTCTACTTTTTACTGATTACTTTGCATTTTCTTCAATGTAAGCAATGGCGTCACCCACTGTGCCGATGTTTTCTGCCTGATCATCAGGAATTGCAATGTTGAATTCTTTTTCGAATTCCATGATCAGCTCTACAGTGTCAAGAGAGTCAGCACCCAAATCGTTGGTGAAGCTGGCTTCGTTGGTTACTTCTGTTTCGTCAACGCCCAACTTGTCTACAATAATTGCCTTAACTCTTGATGCAATGTCTGACATAGCTTTAAATTTTAAGTTAATAATAGATAATTTGGTTTTAAAACAACTGTGCAAAGAAAAAGATTTGCCCAAAATAAATCAAATATTCCTCAAAAGAAATTAGTTTTCAGGCCTCTTTTTTCTAATTTTGACGGGGCAAAAGTACTAAAATTTCGTAAGATAAAAATTTGGGAATGAAGAATATTGTCTTATTTGCTTCCGGATCGGGCTCCAATGCCGAAAATATTGCGTTTTTTTTTAAAAACCGCCCCGGCGTTGAAGTTTCGTATATTTTGTCCAATCGTTCGGATGCCGGGGTTCTTCAAAGGGCAAAAAAACTGAATATCAAAACAAAAGTGTTTGACAAAGAGATGTTTTTTCATTCGGATGAGGTGCTCCGTTTTTTGATGGATTTATCTCCCGATTTGATTGTACTGGCAGGTTTTCTCTGGCTTGTACCTCAAAATATTGTTGAAGCTTTTCCAGACCGGATTATTAATATTCATCCTGCATTGTTGCCCAAATACGGAGGTAAAGGCATGTACGGTCAGCATGTGCACAGGGCAGTAATTGAAAACGGCGAAAAAAAACCGGTAATCACTATTCATTATGTGAACGACAAATACGATGATGGTGATATCATCTTTCAGGCACATTGTCCGGTGAAGGAAGGAGATACTCCTGAGACCCTGGCAGAGCGGGTTCACCGTCTCGAGTATGAACACTATCCCCGGGTGATTGCACAAATTCTTGAGAAACGGCAGAGTCCCGCTTGAAAAAGTGTGTTCTGGTAAGGCTGTCGAGTTTTTGTTTCCAGGGTTTAATGTATTCCAGGTATTCAGGTAATTGTTCTTCTTTAATTGGTTCTACCGGCGGTGCTTCAATGGTGAGGGGATCGATGGCTCTCCCGTATTTATATACCCTGAAGTCGAGGTGTGGCCCTGTAGCAAGACCTGTTGAACCGACATAGCCGATAAGTTGCCCCTGAGTTACCATCGTGTTTTTCCGGACTCCTTTGGCAAACCCCGAAAGGTGCATGTATACAGTAGTGTAAACACTGTTGTGACGAATTTTTATAAAATTACCACCTCCTTTGGTATCCCAGCCTTTATGGGTGATACGACCATCTCCCAGGGCATAGACGGGGGTTCCTGTTGCAGCGGCATAATCGACCCCGTGATGAGGACGTCTGATTTTTAACACGGGATGCAAACGACTGTTGCTAAACCTGCTGCTGATGCGCGAAAATTTAAGTGGTGCTTTCAGAAATGCTTTTCTCAAACTTGCGCCTTTTTCGTCAAAGAAACTCATCACGCTATCCTGCTCATAACGAAACGCATAAAAAGGATTACCCCTGTGATGAAAGTAGGCTGCATGTATAGGCCCAATGCCTATTGAGGCACTGTCAACGTATTGCTCGTCATAGATTACCGTAAAATGGTCGCCCTTTTCCAGCCCGAAGAAGTCTACTGTCCAGGCAAAAATATCGGAAAGATCGAGTGCAAGATTTGGATTTAGCTCGTTTTCATATATGGTGTTCCATAAAGAGGTTTCGATAACCCCTACCGTGGTTTTCCTGTTATATTTCACCTCTTTGTGGTCGCGGTAGATAACAGTATCTCCTCGAAGTGACATGACCATGTATTCAATGGGGTCGATCTCGTAAACAAACCATACCGGTATCTTCAGAGAGTCTTTTTCTTCGAAGAAAATGGTGTAACGGTTGCCTGCTTTCATTTTCCTCACATCGAAAACATCCTTCGATGCCTGCGCCAGGTTATGTATCACGGAGTAATCGACGTTGTGGTCAGACAAAATAGTGGCAAGGTTTTGTGCATAACGAACTACGCCGTCTTCGATAATGAAAGAATCTTTTTCTATTCCGTATAATTTTTCGGGAGGCGGGGGCGGAACAACCACTAAGTTGATGCTATCCGTAAGTAATGCGGTGTCAGGCGTTCTGATACCACTGAAATGGCGATAACACCAAAATGTTGAAAAGCCCAGAAGGGATAATACGATGAGTCCAATTATGTATTTTTTCTTCATACTTTTTTTGCTGGGTATTTCCCCGTTTTAATTTCGGTCGGTTAATTCTGCTTCAATTTCGGTCAGAGGCTTACGTTTCTTTTCACGTATTTTTAAACGGTCGTATCCTTCTCCGAAAATACCCATTACATTACCCATAGTAATGAATGCTTCAGGATCGACACTTTTTATGATTCTGAATATAATGGATGATTCTTTTTTTCGTGCATAAACCATGAGTACTTTAATTTCTTCTCCCGTATAGCCTCCAATAGCCGGAATAATAGTCAGTCCTTTTTTCCCGGTATAAACAATTTGTTCGGCAAGCTCTTTATGTTTGCGGGAAAAAATGAAAAACTGTACGGTTTGTTTGTTACCCGAAATTACCAGGTCGATTGCATAAGCAATAACAGCCATGGTCATAAAACCATAAACCATGGTTTCTATTGAGCAGAAAATAGGATAGGCCGACACTATTATGATGGCATCCATCGCCAGCAGAAGTCTGCCCATGCTGATGTTGTAATACTTATTGATGATACGGGCAATAATATCGGTACCGCCGGCACTTCCACCGTACGAAAAGACAAGTCCACCGCCAATTCCACTTAAAATGCCGCCGGTTACGGCTGCCATCATCTTTTCGCCTACCAGGGGTTCGCTGGTGAATATATTGCTGAAGAAAGAGAGAAAACCTGAAAATACTACAACACTATAAATGGTTTTTATTCCAAACGAGGCCCCAATGGATTTGATAGCAATAAGAATAAGGGCAGCATTGATTAACAGACTGCTTAAACCCACATCTATGTCGAAAAGGAAAAAGAGAATGCTGGAAATACCGGTGAGACCGCCACCTACAATCTCACTGGGAATAATGAACCCGGTCCAGCCAATGGAACCCATTGCCAAACCGGCAGTGATGATTATATAAGATCGAATCTCTCTCCAGAGGTATTCTCTGTTCATTCGTATAAAAATTATTTGTTAAGGCCTAATGGAACTCGCATGCAAGAACTTATACATATTCTTATTGTGGTTTACCTTTCTATGCTCATTTCATCTTACATCTTATATCTAAAAATCTAATGATCTATTATGGCAATCCTTGCCATGCTCGTTTCATCAGTATAAAATTAGTCTAAGTTGTTGGTATGATGCAGCTTGCATGATTGATTTTTACGACACAACAATGTTTATGATCTTGCCTGGAACAATAATCACTTTTCGGATGGTTTTTCCTTCTATCCATTTGGCGGCTCCTTCATGTTCCAGGGCGGCTTTTTCTATCTCAGCGTTGTCTGCTTGGGCAGGCATTTCCAGTTTAAATCGCATTTTTCCATTGAAAGAAACAGGGTAGATCACGGTGTCATCTTTCAGATATTTTTCTTCTGCCAGGGGCCAGGTGGCATCAACAATTGAATCATTGTGTCCGGATAAGTGCCAGAGTTCTTCCGTCATGTGCGGTGCAAATGGTGACAGAAGTACCAGCAACGGCTCCAGAATGGCCCGCTTATGGCATTTCAGGTCGCTGAGTTCGTTAACACATATCATGAAAGCACTGACACAGGTGTTGAAGGAAAAGCGCTCTATATCGTCAGTGACTTTTGAAATAGTTCGGTGCAATACTTTAAGCTCTGCCTTTGAAGGTTCCTCATCGGTTACAAGTATGTTATCATCACGATCGGAAAATAGTCTCCAGGTTTTGCGAAGGAATTTATGTACACCGTCAATGCCGTTGGTATCCCAGGGCTTGGATTGCTCCAGAGGGCCAAGGAACATTTCATAAAGGCGAAGGGTGTCGGCACCGTATTGCTCAATGATGTCGTCGGGATTAACCACGTTGAACATTGATTTCGACATTTTTTCCACAGCCCATCCGCATACATATTTATCGCCCTCCTCGAGGATGAATTCGGCATCTTTGTACTCGGGATTCCATTTTTTGAAGGCATCGATGTCGAGGATATCGTTGTTTACGATATTCACATCAACGTGAAGGGGGGTGACGTCATAATCATTCTTAAGATTGTAAGATACAAAGGTGTTGGTACCTTTGATTCTGTAAACAAAATTGGAGCGTCCCTGTATCATTCCCTGGTTGACGAGCTTCCGGAAAGGCTCCGGTTTGCAAACTACTCCAAGGTCGTAAAGAAACTTGTTCCAGAAACGGGAATAGATAAGATGTCCTGTTGCATGTTCGGTACCGCCAATATAAAGATCAACATCCTGCCAGTACCGGTTGGCTTCGGGACTGACCAGCATCTGATCATTATGGGGGTCCATATAGCGCAGGTAATAGGCTGATGATCCGGCAAACCCGGGCATAGTATTTAATTCAAGGGGATATCCTTCTTTGGTTTTCCAGTTTTTGGCGCGTCCCAACGGCGGTTCTCCTTTGTCGGTGGGCAGATATTTGTCGACTTCGGGAAGTTCCAGGGGAAGTTCCGACTCATCAAGTGTGTAGGGCATTCCGTCCTTGTAATAAACGGGGAATGGTTCGCCCCAATAACGTTGACGGCTGAAAATAGCATCGCGGAGTCGGTAATTTACTTTCACTTCACCAAGGCCTTTTTCGCGGATGTACTCGTTGGTCTTTTCTATGGCTTCAGGAACATTCAGACCATTCAGAAACCCGGAATTGATCATGTAGCCTTCTTTGGAATCTCTTGCATCGTCCCATTTGTCTATATCGCCGGGTTCTTCTCCCCGGGGAACGACAACCTGAACAATGGGCAGATCAAAAGTACGGGCAAAAGCAAAATCGCGACTGTCGTGAGCCGGTACCGCCATAATGGCTCCTGTTCCGTAACCGGCCAGAACATAGTCACTTACCCATACAGGAACTTCTTCATTGTTCAGGGGATTGATGGCATAAGCTCCTGTAAAAACGCCGGTCATTTTTTTGACTTCCGACATTCTCTCCCTTTCGGTGCGTTTCCTGGCATCCTTTATATATTGGTCGACTTCGGCTTTTTTGTCGGGCTTAACTATTTTATCAACCAATTCGCTTTCAGGGGCCAGTACCATAAAAGTAACCCCGAATACTGTGTCGGCCCGGGTGGTGAAAATTTTCATCTCCACATCCGAATCTTTTACGGGGAAAACCATTTCAGCACCTTCGGAGCGGCCTATCCAGTTCTTCTGGATTTCCTTGAGCGATTCTGTCCAGTCAATATTGTCCAGTCCTTTGAGCAGACGTTCTGCATAAGCAGAAACTCTGAGTGACCATTGGCGCATCACTTTTTGTTCGACCGGGTGCCCTCCCCGAAGTGACACCCCATCCTTTACTTCATCGTTGGCCAATACAGTTCCAAGTGCCGGGCACCAGTTTACCATTGTGTCGGCCAGATAAGCAATACGGTAATTTAGAAGCACTTCCTGTTGTTCTTTTTCGCTCATTTTTTCCACTCTTCGGCAGAAAAATTGAGTTTTTGCGAAGATGCAGCATCTACATCCTTTGTGCCCGAAGCATTAAATTTTTTAATCAGTTCTTCAATTGGTAGTGCTTTATCGGCTTTATTGTCGTAATAGTGATGGAACATTTTAATAAAAGCCCACTGGGTCCAGTGATAGTATTTGGGATCGCAGGTTTTTACTTCTCTGTCCCAATCATAAGAGAAACCAATTTTGTCGAGCTGTTCGCGATATCTTTTTATATTGTTTTCGGTGGTTATGGCCGGATGTTGTCCGGTTTGAATGGCATACTGCTCGGCTGGAAGGCCGTAGGCATCGTATCCCATGGGATGAAGCACATTAAATCCGGAAGATCTTTTGTACCGGCTGAAAATATCGGATGCTATATATCCCAGCGGATGTCCCACGTGCAACCCTGCTCCGGAAGGGTAGGGAAACATGTCAAGAACATAGTATTTGGGACGGTTTTTGTCAATATCAACCTTGTAGGTTTTCTGGTCTTTCCAGTGTTTTTGCCACTTCTTTTCGATCTCTTTGAAATTGTACTCCATGGTGTCTTCTATAGTATTTAATTTTTAGTGTCTGTCCATAAACAATAGTCCGTTAAACTTTTACCAACGATTTTAAGACAATTGTTTGTATTTAAAATACAAATTATCAGTGCCTTAATGTTCATCTTGTATCTTAAATCTAAAAATCTGACGATCTATTGCATAAAGCGCCATTTCAAAAAATCACTTTGTCTCGATCTTGTGAAAAATAGCTTTTTAAGGAACAGACTCAATTATCTTATTATGCTATTGTTAAAGCTGCGAAAATACAAAAACTTTGAGACATCCTGGCAATAGCCTCCAAATTCAAAAGCAGGCTAAGTGATCAGTTGATTATTCACTCTCTGCTCTTCTGGATATCCACATTTCATGGCCTGCCTCTTTGTTGCAGACCGGAGCCAGTATGGTTTCAATTTTATATTGCTGCGCCTGCTCATCTGTCAGCTGATGCATCCAGCCAACCCTGCTGCTTTGATTGGAGCCAGGGCCGGTATTTCCATATTCAGAAAATTCGGCAGTCTGGTCGCGGTCCGTATCCTTCCAGTTTGCCCAACCCTGAGGATGAATATGATTGCCCATGTAACAATTCAGGAATGCTACCCTGGCATAATCGCGCCATGGCCTGCCAAGAAAAACCTTCTTAACCGCGTCACCTGCGGTAAGTCTACAATCGAGGAAAACAAAGCCGAAATCTTTCCATGCAGGAGTACTGGCAGCTGTAATGTAGGAATTGGCCAGGCTGCGGATTTCGCAATCTTCGAATAAAACGGTGGCATCGCCGAAAATAAAGTCGGTTGTTCCTTCGAAATAGCACTGGCTAAAGTATTGGCGGCTGCTTTCTCCTGCACCATAAAAGGTATCCTGGTGCCCAAGTATGCGACAATTTCGGAATACAACCCTGTCGCCTGTTAAGTGAAGCGCTACGGCTTGCCCCACATCTCCCGCCGTGTTTCGAATGGTCAGATTCTCTGCATAGAAATCGTTGGCATCCACTTTCATCGTGTAGGTGTAAAATGTGCTGTTGCGCCCCTTGTCGATCTTTTTAAAATGATCGTCCCAGGTAATGATGGTTTTTTCCGGGTCCTCTCCAATAATTGAAAGATGAGTATTAAAAGCCGGGATATTCACTTTTTCTTTGTATGTCCCTTTCTTTACATAAATGGTAATGCGCCTGTCGGGAAACGCTTTCGTGTCATAAATCGCCTCCTGAAGAGTCATGTAATCACCGCTCCCGTCTTTGGCAACGGTGATTTGTGTGTCATAAGAAGCGTTTGCTTCCTGAAAAATGAATAGTATCAGAAAAAGTAATGACAATAATTTGAAACGTTCCATGTAGAGTGAGTCTAAATTGTTGATTTAATGTAGTATGTTTGTTACTTGCTGCTGTGATGACAAATATGGGAAAAAAGATATAATCTCGCTAAATTTCAGATATGTTTTCACTACTGTCCGACAAAAATGAAAAAGCTTTTTAGGGGTACACTAATTAGTCCCCGTCTATAAACTTTCAAAAAATTTTTTCAGCATGTGTGTCTGTTCAGAAAGTGCCAGTTGCAAGGCTTGCGAAGCCGCCAAAAACGGAGTTTACTTTTCGTAAATGAGTATTTTGGCGGCGAGCGTAACACAGCAAATGGCACTTTATGGACAGACACTAATTACGTGCGTTCTGAATACATATACAAAGTGCAGGAGTAGATTCGCTTAAGGAGAATAAGTAATTTAAAAAAGAAATATTCGCAGTTTGTCTTTGATGAAAAAACAATGACGATGTCACAGGTCGATTCCGCTTCTTTTAATTCTGCTTATGAGAAAAGAAATGAGATAGATTTTACTAACTTTAATAACCAATTAAAAAAAGTGCCATTAGCTGAACGGGGTTTCGTCATAAATGACATATATCCTAAATCGAACCGGGAGTACATCGAAGAAACCATATATTTAAAAAACGACTCATATTTAGCCAGGAGAGCGGTTGTGGAACAGATAATTGAATTTGCCAAAAGAAAATTTCGAAGCGTTCAAGAATAATGTTCGAGCGGAGTTTGTAGAAAATATGGAGTTCCCCATTGAGGACAGTTCTCTGATTATGAAGTTGGAAATACTGGAAAACTACGCCGGAACAGAATATGATGATATTTGCATCTCCGAGGTTTTCTTTAATGACAGGTTTGTTGCTCAACGATCCGGTTCTCATCCGCCAATTGAGAGAGTTTATGAAAACAATGATCAAACCGCCTTACTTTTGGATGATGCTGAAGCAGAAGGGAAGGTAGTCTTGAGAGATTCTTCGCGAATCGTATCACTCATGCAGGTTTCATCCGATAAACAATGGGGCATTATCACAACCATGCCATTAGAGATAGAAGGCAGGGCAGAAACACTTTATCACCTGATTGATTTAGTCAACCAGGAGGATGTAACCGTGCAAATTGAAAAAATTTCCGGCAAGAGTGTATCTTTGGGGATGGTCTTTGAAGAGGGAGACCATGATCAATTATATCTCGACTATTACGACGGGAAAATTGAGCTGAAGTATTAAGAGCCATGAAAATACAAGGAATTAAACAAATCGCTCCTTCAAAAGAGCAACAGAAAATGGCCCGTTATGCCAAGGCACTCGGGCATCCTGTAAGGGTGTATATTATGCAATTGCTGGCCAACCAATCGTGTTGTTACAGTGGCGATCTTTCGCAGGAGCTTCCCATTGCAAAATCAACTTTATCACAACATCTTAAAGAATTAAAAGAGAGCGGACTGATTCAGGGGCAGATCGAGGCGCCCCGGATTAAGTATTGTGTCAATAGTGAGAATTGGGAGGAAGCCAAAAAGTTGTTTAAAGATTTTTGGTCGCTCTAATTTTTTAATATATTTGTTCGTGATTTTACGAACTACGAACTATTTGTTTTTAAAAAGCAGAAAACTATGGATATAAAAGTTTTAGGTACAGGGTGCCCAAAGTGCAAAACCCTTGAAAAATTAACGCGTGATGCGGTAGAAGAACTGGGAATTGAAGCCAATATCTCAAAGGTGGAAGACATCATGGAAATCATGCAGTACAATGTTGCTAAGACCCCGGCACTTATTGTAGATGGCGAAATTGTAGTCAAAGGAAGTGTACCCTCTTATGATGCGTTGAAAAAGATGCTGAGTTGAGTACATAAGGTTATTGAAAAAGATAATGGAATTAAAAAAAGAATTAAAAATATTAGGCTGGATTATCGCGATATTTCTTTTTGCATTCTTCATGCCATTGGGTAGTGCGCGTTTTCAGGAAGCCATTATGGCCACTTTTGACCTTACCAGGTGGTATGCACAGGAGCATGTTATTCTATGTTTGTTGCCTGCTTTTTTTATTGCCGGAGTAATTGCCGTATTTGTCAGCCAGAGTGCGGTGATGAAATATTTTGGAGCAAATGCAAAAAAATGGCTGTCTTATTCTGTTGCTTCAATTTCGGGAACCATTCTGGCGGTTTGTAGTTGTACCATACTCCCGCTTTTCTCCAGTATCCATAAGCGTGGAGCTGGTCTGGGGCCTGCCATTGCTTTTTTGTACAGCGGTCCTGCCATAAATATCCTGGCCATTATCCTTACTGCCCGTATTTTGGGAATTGAAATGGGGATTGCCCGAATTATTGGTGCGGTGATTTTTGCCGTAGTTATTGGTTCTGTTATGTCGCTCATTTATCGCAAAGAAGAAAAAGCCAAACGCGAAGAGCAGATGAATTTTCCAAATGTACCGGAAGAACGTCCCATGTGGCAAACCGCTTTCCACTTTTTTACTCTGGTGCTGATTTTGGTTTTTGCCAACTGGGGAAAGCCGGGTGATGACGTAACCAGTGGCGGATTTTACTGGCTGTGGGCCAATAAATGGTACATCACTTCTTTCTTTTCCGTCTTATTGGTTTTCTCACTCATTTTCATTTTAAGACTAAAATGGCAATATGTGGTTCTTGGGACAATTGTTACCGCAGCGTCAGCATTTTTAACCAAATCCCCGCTTGTACCAATGGTAGTGGGTATTGCCGTCCTAAGTATTATTACTCTGACTGATAAGAAGCATGATGAAAACCGGGAGTGGACGTTGTCGGCCTGGGATTTCACCAAACAAATTATGCCGCTATTGGCAATTGGGGTTGTGGCAGCCGGATTTTTACTTGGCTCTACACATGGCAATACAGCAATCGCCGGAATTATTCCCGAAAGCTGGATAACGTCGCTCGTTGGCGGTAATTCTGTGTTTTCTAACTTTTTTGCTTCAATCGTAGGTGCATTTATGTATTTTGCAACGCTTACCGAAGTACCCATTCTTCAGGGACTGATGGCTGCCGGAATGGGAAAAGGTCCGGCATTGGCATTGCTGTTGGCCGGCCCGTCATTGTCATTGCCAAATATGCTGGTTATTCGCGGAGTGATGGGAACACAAAAAACTTTGATGTATGTTGCACTGGTAGTGGTTATGGCGACTGCTTCGGGACTTATTTTTGGTAGTTTGTAGTATTACAATAGTCTGTAAGAAAAATTGATCGTTAAAATAGTTTTAAACGCAGAGATGCAATGACGCAAAGTTTTGTTTGATTTCTAAGTATTTAAAACCATAAGCAAGGCCGCCAGCAACGACGTCGCCGCAAAGATCAGTTTCAATTTTTTTGAAGGGATTTTTACCGTTAAATGTGTACCCAGATATCCGCCGGCAGCGCCTGCAATTGCGAGCGGAATGGCCAGAGACGCATCAAAGTGACCGGTGCTCAGGTGTCCCAAGAAACCGGCCGTGGCGGTGATCATAAAAAGTGTGGTGGATGTGCCAACGGCAATGTGCATGGGAACACCGACTGCAAGTACCATCAAAGGAACGAGAAATGAACCACCCGAAACACCAACCATACCCGATACAAAACCGGTAAGGAGAACGATCGGGACAAAAAGAAATAAGTTGATGTGGTAAGTTATTTCACCCGACTTCAGTTTTACCCGGTATTTACTGTTTTCCTTGGGGCCTTCTTTTACGGGTTTAAGCATTAAAATGGATGCAATGGCGATAAAAACAGCGAAAATGATTTTCAGCATTGTTCCGTCAAATATATCCGAGAAAAAACCGCCAAGGAAACCTGAAACCAGCGTCATTCCGCCGATTAGCAGAACCAGTTTCCAGTCGATAACTTTCTTTTTGCCAAAAAAGAATGTGGCTGTCATTGAAGATGCAATCAGCACAAATTGTCCGGTTGTTGCTGCTTCGTGCATGCCAATGCCTGCCAGGGCGATGGCAAGTACATAAAAGTTGCCCCCGCCCCGACCAGTGGTTGTCATTGTAGCCGCGATGGCAAAAATTATAAATGCCAATATCCATATGTTCATAGGTCTATTGATTGAGATGTTTGTAGATTTTTCCGGGCATCAGAGCCGGCAGTAATTTCGTGTAGCCGCCCTCCAAAATTTTGACGTGTTCAAAACCCTTGCTTTTGAGATAGAGAAAAATCATTACACATCGTATGCCTGAAGAACAAAAAACCCCGATGAGTTTATCTTTAGGAATTTTATCAATATTTGATGGTACATCGTGGGCAGGAATCTCAAGCTTGTCTGTGTGATGTTTAAGATGAAACTGAACTGTTTCTATTTCTTCTTTCGATCTTACATCTAAGAGTACAGCATTTTTAGTTTGCAGGAAAGTTTCCGGCTCAACTTTATGTTGCCCGGTTGCAAAATACTCAAAATCCATTCGTTGAATGGTTTTTTCCAGTTCGTTCATAATGATGTATTTTTATTGGTTAAGTTTCTTCGGAACACATTGCAATTGCTGACACTCCGGCGAACAGTCGATCATTTTTCGTGCGCAGCGGATGAAATCGAACAGACACGGAATGGTCAGCTGGTAATAAACCGTATTGCGTTCTTTTATTCCGCCAATGAGTTTGTATCTTTTCAGTAAATCCAGATGTTTCGACATAGTGGATATATCAATCCCAACCATTTTGGCCAGTTGAGAAACAGAATAGGACTTTTCTTTGATGGTGTGCAAAATGAAAAGTCTTGTAGGGTGTGATAACGCTTTGAAGATTTCTGCTTCTGCCTGATATTGACTTGTAATTTTCCGATTCATAAGCCTTTGGCTTTTTTTCAAAAAAACATTTCTGCGCTTCGTAAAATTCGTGACAGAATTTTATTTTGGCAATTTGGCAAAAGTACCAAATAACTGCAAAAATAAAATGGTTTCAAAATTAACGACGTATAATTACGTCATATAAATTATTTGACGTATATTTGCGTCAAACAAATAAGAAATGGTACTCGCGAAAACAACATTATTTGATTCGGATTTGCAGGATGCTGCGTTGCTCTATAAAGCATTGGGACATCCGGCCCGTTTGCAGATTCTTCGTTATTTGGCAGAAACAAGGGTCTGCATTACCGGAGATATTTCCGAAGAACTTCCCCTTAGTCGCACAACGGTCAATCAGCACTTGGCAGAGTTGAAAAAGGCCGGACTTATCCAGGGGCATGTCACCGGAAATCATACCAATTATTGTCTGAATCCCGAAAAAGTGAAAGAATTAAAGAAAATCAGTGAATCTTTTTTGAATGAATTACCCGTTGACAATTTTCAATGTGAATAATTTATGTTGTTGACAATCAGATTTTCTAACTTCTAACCTGAACTATTCATAAATTATTTTTTTATGAATAAAGTGAAGGTTAACCCCGACTTAGATAAAGTTAAACTTTTGAAAAAAAGTTTTTACTGAATCTTAGTCGTTGTCGGAGACAGGGATTATTTATGAATAATCCGGGCTAAAATCTAAAAAAGAAAAAAGTAACATGAAAATACTCATTCTATGCACCGGCAACAGCTGCCGTAGCCAAATGGCGCATGGTTTCATGCAATCGTTCAACAAAGATCTTTATGTACGTTCGGCCGGGACTGAAGCATCAGGAAAACTGAACCCCAATGCGGTAAAAGCGATGAAAGAGATCGGGATTGACATCAGTCATCACACTTCTGACCCGGTTGATCAATATCTGGGCGATGAATGGGATTACGTGATCACTGTTTGCGGGGGAGCTAACGAAAACTGCCCTGTTTTTATGGGTAAGGTAAAACACCGTCTGCACATGGGATTTGATGACCCTTCAGATGTCACAGGCAGTGATGAGTTTATATGGAGCGAATTCATCCGTGTACGTGACGAGATAAAAGATGCTTTTTATAAGTTTTATAAAGAAGATATTGAACCTGTTTTATAATTTGAAAATGAGTTAATTTGAGAATTTGAAGATTATGAGAAATGATAAAGAAAATCTAATTATTAAACTCACACTTGAATTTTCTCTGGAAATAATTGAGTATTCAGAATTATTAGAAGAAAAAAGAAAATATGTTATTGCAAGACAATTATTGAAAGCAGGCACGTCAATTGGCGCAAATGCCCGTGAAGCACAGAATGCAGAAAGCAAAGCCGATTTTCTTCATAAAATGAAGATTGCGGCCTAAGAAGCCGATGAAACAGAGTATTGGTTGCTGCTTTGTTCTTTATCTAAAACATATCCAAAGAATGAGCTGCTGTCTGAAAAATTAAATATTATCATCAAAATACTCTCGAAGATTATCAGTACTTCAAAGGTAGGTTAAGGCATTTTCAAATTTTCAAATCGAATTATTTTCAAATTAATTTTATGAAACGAGCATGGAGCTTTGATTTCTCAAAACTGCCACAAAAGGGTATGTATAAAGAAATCGCGAGTTCCATCCGACCTTAATAAATAAATTTTATACGGATGAACCCACAAGATTTAAAACTAATTGTTCAGAACAAATACGGGCAAATAGCCGAAAACAACACCTCCTGCTGCGGTGATACAGGATGCTGCGACGGGGAAGTTGACTACTCAGTGTTTAACGATGATTACACCGGGCAGCTAGGTTACAACAAAGACGCTGACCTTGGCTTGGGGTGCGGATTGCCTACAGAGTTTGCTCAAATTAAAGAAGGCCATCATGTATTGGATCTGGGAAGTGGTGCGGGCAATGACTGCTTTGTAGCCAGAACCCAAACCGGTGATTCAGGAAAGGTGACAGGCCTCGACTTTACTAAAGCGATGATCAAAAAGGCCAACGAAAATCTGGAGAAGACAGGATTTAAAAATATAGAATTTGTTCAGGGCGATATTGAAGAGATGCCACTTCCCGATGCATCATTCGATGTGGTAATCAGCAACTGTGTGTTGAATCTGGTACCTGATAAACAAAAAGCTTTTTCAGAAATTTTCAGAGTGCTGAAACCCGGAGGACACTTTTCTATTTCTGATGTGGTGATTGTTGGAAATTTTCCTGAAGGCCTGAAAAAAGATGCCGAGATGTATGCCGGTTGTGTTTCCGGTGCCATTGACAAAGATGAATACATCTCCATTGTCAAAAGACAGGGATTTTCCGGCATTACAGTTCAGACGGAAAAGGAAATCGTCTTGTCGGATGAAACACTTCTGAATCATGTTACACCTGATGAACTGGAAGAATTTAAGCAATCAGGAGGCGGAATTTTCAGTATTACGTTATTTGCTGTGAAGATGGGATAGTATTAATTGCTGCGCAATTATTTTTCTTGTCGTCCACGAAACGACAGAAGGAGTTATCGAACTCCTTCCAGTCGTTTCGTGGACAAGAAAAATAAAAATGGCGCAAGCCATTTCCTTTTTAATGTTACCAATAGTTTGCAAAACTCTTTTAAATACTTTAAAATCAACTGGTTGTATCGCATGA
Source organism: Anaerophaga thermohalophila str. Valhall (assembly GCF_000250735.1). GTDB lineage: Bacteria > Bacteroidota > Bacteroidia > Bacteroidales > Marinilabiliaceae > Anaerophaga > Anaerophaga thermohalophila_A. Next base: position 21,386 of record NZ_AHZV01000182.1, on the reverse strand, counting down.
GTTGTTCTGGTAAAATGCATATTTTCAATCAAATACGAATCATCTTATATCTTAAATCTAAAAATCTAACGATCTATAACATAAATAAGTCTAAAATAAACTCTGCGCCTTAGCGTCTTTGCGTTTAAACATTCATTTTATGAGCACTCAAAAACGAAAAATAGGATTCTTCGAGAAGTACCTTACTATTTGGGTCGCCCTTGGTATTCTGGGGGGAATAGTCATTGGCCATGTTGCCGGTGATTCCATCGAGGTTTTCAGCCGCCTGGAAGTAGCGAAAGTAAACATTCCCGTAGCGATCTTGATATGGTTGATGATTTACCCCATGATGTTGCAGGTTGATTTCTCGAGCATCAAAAAAATCGGGAAACGCCCCAAAGGAGTGGTGTTAACACTGGTGGTCAACTGGCTCATCAAGCCTTTTACTATGTCCTTCTTTGCCTGGTTGTTTTTCTCACACCTTTATCAGGCATGGATTGAACCCGAACTGGCCGGAGAGTATATTGCAGGAGCCATTATTCTGGGAGCTGCTCCCTGTACGGCCATGGTGTTTGTATGGTCTTATCTGACCAACGGTGATCCCAACTATACGCTGGTGCAGGTTTCTATAAACGACCTGATCATTTTGGTGGCTTTTGTGCCAATTGTCGGACTGTTGCTGGGAATTACCAATATTTCCATCCCTTACAACACGCTAATTGCAAGTATTGTAACATTTGTTGTTATTCCTCTTGTAGCTGGTGTAATCACCCAGAAAATTCTATTAAAACGGCGAGGTGAAGAATGGTTTAAGAATGTTTTTTTGCCAAAACTCAAACCTGTTAGCATTGTTGCCCTTCTGGTAACGCTGGTTTTGCTCTTTGCTTTTCAGGGACAAAATATTGTTAACAATCCGCTTATTATTTTATTGGCGGCTGTGCCATTGGTCATTCAGACCTATTTTATCTTTTTCATCACCTGGTTTGCCGGTAAAAAAATGAAACTGCCACATCCGGTTTGTTCACCTGCTGCCATGATCGGGGCCAGCAACTTTTTTGAACTGGCTGTAGCGGTGGCTATTTCACTTTTCGGACTGCAATCACCTGCTGCGCTGGTTACGGTAGTTGGTGTGCTTGTTGAGGTTCCGGTTATGCTGTCGCTGGTTGCACTGGCCAATAAGTGGAAGTATTAGTTTCAATAGATCACTAACTAAAATCCATCCACAAGATATTCTTTCAATTGAGAACTTTGCGGATTTTTGATTACGGTTTCCGGTGCTCCCTGTTCAATAATTTTCCCATAATGCATGAAAACCACATTGTCGGCCAGTCTTTGAGCCTGCCTCAGAATATGTGTAACAATCACAATGGTATAATGCTTCTTCAGTTCTCTGAAGCGGTCTTCAATAATTTTACTTGACACAGGGTCTAAAGCAGAAGTAGGTTCATCAGCCAGAATAATTTGTGGCTTTACTGCAAGTCCACGAGCCAGACAAAGGCGTTGTTGCTGACCGATGGATAAACTGTCGGCAGATGAATGAAGGCGGTCTTTTACTTCGTTCCATAAACCAACTTCTTTCAGCTTTTGCTCAACATTCCATGCAATTAGTTTTTTATCTTTTACCCCTTTCAGTTTTATCCCGTAAGCAACATTTTTAAAAATGGAAACAGGTAAGGGATATGGCTTTTGAGAGAGCAGTCCCATTTTTTGTCTCAGCGCCGGAACGTTGTGATTGGAATTAAGAATATCGTTCTGTCCGATAAAACACTTCCCGACACATCTAATTCTTTGTAAAGATCGGTTAATTTATTCAGTGATTTGAGCAAAGTTGTTTTGCCACAGCCCGATGGTCCCAGTAAGACGGTAACTTTATTTTTGGGGATTTCAAGGCAGATGTTTTTTAATATATGATGATCTCCGGCAAAGACATTCAGGTTTTTTATAGAGATGGCCGATTCAGGTTGTGTTTTCCGGATTGCTTTCGAAGCAAAGTAAGTACCGGTTTTTTCTTCGGTTAGTGTGTCCATAATTCTTTATTTTAAATTCGATTTTGAATAGCGTTTGGCAAAAAAGCGTGCCGAAAGGCTAATGATCAAAACAATGATGGTAAGTATAGCTGCTGCGGCATAAGCTCTTTCCCTCACGGCAGGAATAGGAGAGCTGAGCTGAAAGAAAATGGAAAGAGGCAGAGTGGCTGCCGGTTCATCTAAATTTGTAGGGATCAAGTCGGTATAACCGGCTGTAAAAAGAACCGAAGCGGCATCACCAATGCCTCGGCCGAATGCCAGTAGAACTGCGGTGATTAACCCTGAAAAACCTTGTTTCAGAAGTACCTTAAAGGCTGTTTGAGACCGCGTGGACCCGAGTGCAAGAGACGCTTCATGAAGTCCCTTTGGGATGGTACTTAACACTTCATCAAAAGAACGGATGACTATGGGTGTGATCAGGAAAGCCACCGTAATGATGCCAGCCATTAATGAAGCACTCATTCCAAGCCAGATCATTAACGTGAAACCAAAAGCTCCATAAACGATCGATGGAATTCCCCACAAGGAGTCCAGGATATACCTTACCGTATTTTGAGTTTTTTTGTGCCGGATCAGGTGTGAGTTGATATAAAGTGCAGCAGGTACGCCAAGAATGAGAGCAATGAGCGTAGCGCCGCCGGCAATATACAACGAACCTGCAATGGCGTTGAGCACTCCGCCTTCTCCTCCGTAATAGTAACCTCCCGTGGGCAGTTGGGTTATCATTTCTATGGTCAGGTAACTAAAACCTTTCCGAAAAATTATGAAAATAATATACCCGAGTATTGCAATGAGTGAATAACAGGCTACTCCGGTTAATATTTTAAATATCTTCTCTTCTATTGTTTTTCCATTTCGCATCGCGTGATTTTTTCTGATTGGCCGTTCGTTATGCTTTCATTTGTATAAAATTTATTTATTATGGTCGAATGCCTGCCTGTCGGCAGACAGGGAATTTGCATGCAGAAACTTATGTATTATATTTTAACTGCATGACTTGAGACAATGAAATATCTGAAAATAAGATTGATCAATAAAACAACAATCAGAAGTATTAGTGCTGCAAACATTAGAGCCGAATCGTACAAAGGGATGGAGAGCATCTCTCCGTAATTGTTGGCAATCAGGGCAGGCAGAGGGTATGCTGCTTTAAAAGGGTTGCCGGTGATTTGAATAACATTTCCCACGACCATCATTACAGCCAGTGTTTCACCAAAAGCTTTGGCCAGCCCTAATCCAAATGCCGATAGGATACCCGGCCTGCTTTTTCGTAACAATACATGTTTTATGGTTTCCCAATGCGTAGCGCCCAAAGAAAAAGCAGCTTCTTTTAATCCGTAAGGGACTGTCTTAAATGATTCAATTAGCATATTCAGCATATAGGGAATGCACATGACAGCCAGAACAATTCCCCCGGCTAAAACCGAGTAACCCGACGATTTTATATTGAAAAAGGGAGCCAGTATTTCCCCGGCTAGGGGAACAATGACCAAGATACCCCACATTCCGTAAATAACCGATGGAATACCAGCCAAAATGTCAATCACGGGATGCATAATCTGTATCAGTCTTTTGGATGCAAATTCGGTGAGGTATATGGCTGCCAGTAAACACAACGGGGCCGAGAAAACAAAAGAAAGTGCAGTGACATACAATGAACTGTAAATAAACGGCCAAAAACCAAATTCTCCGGCATTAGGCGCCCAGTCTTCCGAAAATAAAAGGCATGGCAGAGAACTGATATGAAACAGGGGGATAGATTTTAGAAAGAGAGCCAGCCCTATAATTAATGGAAGAAAGAGTATGATAACAAGAGCAGTCAACATCCAGCTGTCGGTTATTCTTGAACGTATGGTTTTATTTAGCATTGAGTGACTGTATTTGTTGCTTAAAGAATGTGTTAATATTAATCTATTTTATACAGGTATTTTTTAAGCTTTTTGGCCGGAATAGGTACATAACCTGCTTCTTTAACATACTTCTGCCCTGTTGTTAAAGTCCATTTGATAAATTCCAAAGTGGCTTCTTTGTCCGGCTTTCCGTTAGCTACAAAGTACAGCTCACGGGCAGGGGGTGAGGGGTAAACTTTATCTGCAATGGCTTTTAATGTTTGGTTAAAATCATCGTAAAAGTCTTCTTCAGAATCAATTTGTCCGTTCTCATTCAGATCGACAGGAATAACTTCGATGCCCTGATGTTTCTTACCGGTGTTAATATTATAAATGAAGGCGGTATTGTTGTAGGCAATTCCTGCACGGTCTTTGCTTACGGCTTCAGCCAGACCCGGATCACCGTGGATGCCCACCCCGTTAAGGTCTTCCTGCTTTCCGCCCAGATATTTTGCCCATGTTCCTGCTGCTCCACAGGCATCAGAGCGGGTATAAACCTGTATATCCAGGGGATCAACATCATCCAGAATTTCATCCCAGTTGGTTATGCTTTTCTCTATAAAGACAGCTCTGAATTCATCCTTTGTCATGCCCTGTTGCCTTAATTGCTCTAAATACGGATGATCGGCGCTGATCGTAGGTAAAACGGCATCCTTGCATAATCCGACCCACCATACGCCTTTGTCTTTCTCGGCCTGGGTGATTTCTCGTGAAAACATTCCCAGATCAACTGTGCCGGCCAGTGCATCGGCCATCCCTTTGCCTGCCCCTCCCGCCGATATATTGAACCGGATTTCGGGATGTTCTTCCTTGTAAATTTTCGACCATTTAATGACCAGAGGATATAAAGCAAAGGCCCCGGAAAAACTTAAAGTGTTTTCTTTTTCTTTTTTTGAGACACAACCTGTAATAATTATCAGGATGGCTAAGCAGAAAAGTGTTGTTTTTTTCATCGTTAATGTCATTTTCAATAGGTTGTTATATTTTAAGATGCCTGTCTGCAGGTAGGTAAGATAAATCGTATGGATACGAGAATCTACCGACCTATTACTTTTTAATAATTCAAATTTATTGACTTAATAAGTGAAAAAATACAGTGTTTATACTTAAAAATCAGTTAAGTATAAAAACGTAGTGACAATTACTGTTATTTGTTTTTGTGACTTGATTAATCTTTTTCTTTAAATAATATTTTGTTAAACTATTGTAAGCACCCTATATTCAATTGGTTATATCTAAGGGATTCACTTTGATAATACAGATTTTCAATGGCATACGAATCATCTTACATCTTACCTACCTGCCGGCAGGTATCTAATAATCTAACGATCTATTGCTTTAAAGATATTCGTGTTTACCGACAGACTCACATAAACAAACTGTGGAAATCCTGGATTGTTAATGTTCTGAAGTTGTTCAAAAGAATCTGTTGTCAGATAGAACAACCAGGCGGCTTCCAGATTCCCCCAGTCATCAAACCGATAATTAAATTTCAATTCGTTCTCATAACCCAGGTATTTGCTATCGGGAGTAAGATTGTTATGTTGAGCCAGTGAAAAGAAATGACCGGTGTTTTTGATGTTTATCTTATTTGAAGCTTTCAAATTTAAGTATACGTATAAGTCAACCAGGCCGCCGCCTCTGGTATGTGACGAGATGTTCCGGAAATAATCCATGTGCCCAAAGAAACGATGCCGGGCGCCATACAGTACATCAAACAGATGGTCGGTTTTCCCGTTAAGATTTTTGTTCCCGCTCAAATAGCTGAAACCCATTCCGGGACATATCTTTCCTGTTTTGAGCATTATGTCTGCATCGGCAAGTAAGGCACTTACATTAGTTCCTTCCCGGTTGTTCCCGAACTGATAATACAAGTTGGATTTGGCTCTGATGTTTTTTGTATTTAAATCGATATAAATGCCTGAAGTTTGCCGGAAATTCATTGTGGATGAAGAGTCGGTTTTTGTTACTCCTGAAGCGATGTGTGAAAAAGCCCCTTTAAGATTGTCAGAAAATTTATGTTCTATCCATAGAAAATTTAATGATTTGATTCTTCGGGATGGATAAAAATTTTCAGAAGTGGTTGCTTCAAGGGAGTTCCAGGAAGCTCCAATATGAATATCAGTCCTTTTCTTTTTTCATTTTTAACACCACGGCATCGTAAGCAAGTCCGTTCTGGTTCCAGTTTCGTTCAGAAAGTAATCGCTGATTATCGTAAGACAATACCTGCCGGCCAATTGAAAGTCTGACTGAAGGTGCCGGTTTTAGCTCGATATAGCCTTCGTAAAGATCGAGAGATGCAACTTTGCCGTAAACTCCCGTGGAGCTGGTCAGGTTTTCATCCCCCCAGACGCGCACATCCTGGGGGGAAAATTTGAGTTTCAGTTTTTCCGTTTCATAAACCAATGACAACCGCATACGTTGAGATGCAATGAGCGAAGGGTTGGCATCTTTAGGGATTAATTCACGATAGCCGTTGCGCACTTCGAAGCGGGGACGATACTGTGCGTCTACATTTATCTGAGCAAATGCATTATTAAAAAGAAAAATAAAGCACGTCAGAAGCAAGAAAAACCGGATGGTTGAAAATAATTTAGTCATAGTTCAAATCTTTATTGCAAAATTGGGCATGACGAACGTTCTAAAAAACAGGCTTTTTGCCTATTTTTATTTACGTGAAAATACTTATTTAAGAGGTTATTTAAGTATTGGTAGAATTTATTTTCGGCATACCCCATACTTTCAGGTCGATAATTTCAATTCGTACTTTTCCTTTTTCAATTTGGACAACTACACCACTATGGATTTTCTGCATCATGCAATGATGTGGAAGGAAACGTATCGTTTCGCCAACTTTTAATGTTTTACCTTCATATCGGCCCTGAAATGCAAGTACCATACAAATACCAACATCTATTACTGCATTGTTTCCGATATTTCGATCATTATCCGGGCCTGTAATTGCCACTGTAATGAGAGAGTACTGACGATCAATGATTTTGGCAATGTGTGTTATCGGGCAACCTAACGGGCGATATTTTATTATATCTCCTGCTTTCAGGTCGATCGTGCAAAAGGGTAAAAGGGTTTCCCTGCAACTTTTTTCGTTTTTCAGAGGCTTGAGGACAATGTCTGCCTTGTAATTATCAATAACCCCGGTAATGATATTATGGTTGTTATCTCGATTTTGCTTCTGAATAAGCTTCTCAATGGAAGTTTTGTTGGCTGCGAACGCCTGGCGTTTTAGTACGGGACAAGTACATAGTTCTTCTTCTCCGTTGATTAAAGATAAGGCAAAATCTTCACATTGGCTGTATCCGCAATTTCCGCAATTAAAACCTGGCAAGAGGGATGTTATTTTCTTCAGCATAATATTTTTGTCTAACTTTTTTGGTTTGCTATTCACCGATATATTCCTGAAAACCATTCATATTTCTAAGTAATCCACGATGGTATTTTTTGCTTACTCGTTGTTCGCCAACACATAGTGTACAGACAGCAAAAGGCGCATTGTGTCTGAGTCTTTCTTCATCTGTAACTTTTTTATCTGATGCCATGATGTGCTTTGCTACTTCAGCTGCTCCCTGACCATTAAGGCCATTGACATCCAGGATTGTGCATTCGGGATTCGCTTCAAGTATTTTTTCTCTGAAAATTTCACGTTCGGCTTGCGAAATCATATCGCCTTTTGTGACAACCACAATATCGGCACAACTCAGGAAGGGACCTGTTTTCCCGGGATTGTTAGGCCCACTTGTAGAATCAATAACACAAATGCCAAGGCAATTGTCTGTGTAGGGAGCGCAGCGATGACACAAACCGGCGGTTTCCATAATAAGTGTATCGGCATTGTTCTTGTCAGCGAATTTTACCATTTCATCCAGATTATAGATTGAGAAATGATCAGGGCACATATCACGAGACAGCCCGGTAAGAACTGGTATGCTTAAGGTCGCAAATCGTTTATCATCGTCAGTGGCAAGACAATCTACTTTAACAACGGCAGGTTTTGTGTTTGCGCCTTTCAATAATTTTATTGTGTTGATCAATATCGATGTTTTACCTGCTCCCGGTGTTCCGGCAATAATTACAAGCTTCATAAAGTAGAATTAATAATTTACCAATGTTGTTATTTTTTTATTGACGGGTAATTCGGGAAATATCTGATTAAGGTCTTTTCCTTCAATATGTTGTCCATTGCGGATTATTTCTCTTAATTTGAGCATAGTTTGGTCGATTTGGCTTAGTTGAGTAGAAATTGTTTTTTCTTCTGGAGAACTATCAATAATGTCTGTCATCCCCCCGTTTTTCATTATTATTCTTTTCTGAGTACTGAGAGCCATTACCGGGTCATGAGTGACAATGAGGATGAGTTTGTTATATCCGGAAAGCAATTCCAGCGCTTCGTGTTTTTTGATACCTGCATTTTCGATCTCATCAATCAATACAATGGGTGATTCACTAATTACTGCCACATCGGCTACCATCAGGGCACGCGTCTGGCCACCGCTTAAAATGGTTAGATTATCATTGGGCTTTATTGGCTCACCGGTTAACTGGTTAGCCATGTAGATAATTTTATCGATATTTTTCATGCTTTTTCCCCGGCATTGCGCATGTAGTAAAAGAAAATCCCTGACATTCATGTCGGCCAGGAAGTTCATGTTTTGAGACAGTTGAGCCACCATTTTTTGTCTGGGGTTGTTACGTAGTTCAGATGAAGGGATTTCTCCGTTAATTAGTATCTGGCGGTGTGTAGAACTGTCCTTTTGAGATAATTGTTCTATGTCAGAAATTAGCTGACTTTTCCCACTTCCGGTGGGCCCTACAATGCCTATAATTTCACCTTGTGCGATATCGAAGCATTTGATATTTTCCTGCTTCCCGGATTTATCGATACCGCCAATAATCGTAATGTTCTTGATTTGTTCCATGGTTTGTTCTTGTTGATTATAAAGCAAAATTGGAGCAAATCTGTATTAAAGAAAACAGTTCTTAATCGTAATTTTGGGTTACGTTTTAAAACTTAAGTGAAAAATGAGACGGCAGGCATCTAAGAATCTATCTATTGATCATTCCCCAGCTATCTGCTCCCCATGTCAGCAATAAAGAAACCAGAAAAGCAATAAGTGGTGCAATAATCCACATAATGAAAAAGCGGTTTACTTCGGTTTTGAAAAAAATGTTTTTCCATCCAAGTTTGGCCACGCCAATGCCAATTATGGCTGATACATTTAATTGTACCAACGAAGTGGGAATTCCTTTTATCAGCGAAGCAGATAGTAACAATGTTGCCGAAATAAATGCAATAATGACGGCTTCAACTTTTCCGAAAAGAACTATTTCTTTGCCCGTGTTCCGGAGTATCTTTTTCCCGAAAATCGAACTTCCTATACCAAAATTGGGTGCCACAATGAGCGTAGCCAGAATCAGTACCTGAAGAAAATATGCGTCACTGATATTTAGCTCGTTTACCGCCATTACCGCTATGGGACCTGACGCATTGGCAACATTGTTTGTGCCGATAGAGAAAGCCACATACATCGACATAAGCAGTATGCCACCCTTAAACATGAAATGGTCGTTTAGTTTTTTCGATATGGTATAACCTTTTTTTCTTATGGGTTTGTAGATGTATTTCCCAATTAAAAATGCCAGTACAAAAGAGATGATTGGCATTACAAACCAGGTGGGCAGAACCTCATAAAGAAGTTTGTGCGTATTGAGCGAGTTAAAATATAAGGCCGGGCCAATAACCGCCATCACGGTTGCCTGGCTGGTTGATTGCGGAATGCCGAACAAATTGGCTATAAGAAGAGCAAGAGCAACCGATATTAAAATTACTGAAACAATGGTGAAAGTCATTAATTCCGGTTGAATAAGGCCTTTCCCTACAGTATAAGCTGTGTTCTTTCCACCAATTATAGCGCCTAAAAAGACCATGATCCCAAACAAGCCCGGGATGGCACTTTGTTTTATTATGTTGCTTCCGTATGCCGCCGAAAAAGAAGGTGCCGTACCACTACCTCCCATGTTTATTGCAAGAAACATGGCAATTACAAATGGTATTAGAAAAGGAATCAGCATGGTTACAATAATTGGATTTTGATGACAAAGGTGTTTCAAACCCGGCTGCTTTCAAACCGTACAAAAGCGTATTTGGGAAGTACGTTTAAAGACGTAGAAGATTAGTGGGTTGAAAAATTTATTTCCTCTATCCATGAAACCCCGGTAATATGCCTATCAGGAGATTAGCACCATGGAGTTTACCGGCATGGGGGATGTCGCGGAATCGCAATAGCGATGTCCAAAAAGTATGTTTTTTCTTTATGTTCATTTGTGAAGCATTCTAAGCTCTCTGCGTAATCAATTGAGTCCATTTTTCTCAAAATGTTTCTTTTTGGACGGTATCAATAAATTCGTAAAAACGGCGTAGCCATTTTTAGATAACATTGAGAAATATTTTTCAAAAAAAGCACGCATATTGGTGATAAGACATCAATGAGTGTGGTATAAAAAGCATATTTTTGTCAAAATCAAGGCGTTTTAAATTTTTGTACCGGAGTTAACTAATTGTTAATGAGGATGCAAAAATTTAAAACAACACAGAGTTTGGCAACAAAGATGCTTTTTATACCGGGCTCATCAATAACTATCTTATAAAAATCCTTTGCGTTTTTGCGTCTCTGCGTTTAGTCGTTTTTTCTATACTTCAAAAATTTTGTTTTTTATCGCATAAACCACCATCTGAGCTGTATTTGATGATTGGGTTTTAAGCAATATGTTTTCCCGGTGCTTATCAATGGTTCTTTTGCTTACATTAAGTACTTCGGCAATTTCCTGGTTAGATAAACCTTTACAAATATTGAAAAGCACTTCTATTTCTCTTTCGGTGAGCTTACTGTTTTTGGGGCCGTTTTTCTTTTTGTTGATGTTTTGAATAATTCCGGAAAGGATTTCGGGTGAAAAATAATTGTTGCCTTCAGCCACATCCGAAATGGCTTTTTTAACATCTTCCAGTTTTGAGTTTTTTAAAAGAAAGCCACTCGCCCCGGCATCGATCATACCCGAATAGTAGTTTTCATTACCATACATCGAGAGTGCAATTATTTTCCAATCGGGGTGTTGCTGCAGACATTTTTCTGTTGTTTCAATGCCATTAATGCCCGAAAGTTCGATGTCCATAAGAACTATTGCTTCTTTTGTTTCGTCAGTCATCTTTAAAAAAGCTTCTCCGCTTTCGGCTTCATGTATTTCTGAAATGAAGTCCCAGTCGGACAACAAAAACCTGAGCCCTTCACGGAATAGCTGATGATCATCAACAATGTACAGTGTCATAGCGGGATATTTATTTTAATAAAAAAACCATTATTATTCTTGCTGTGCATTTGCACTTTTCCGTCTAATGATTTCACCCTGGAAGAGATGTTGTCCAATCCATTACCCTGATGTTTTTTCCGCTTTAAGTCAAAGCCACAGCCATCGTCGCTGTAATTGAGTTCGAGGGTTCCCGACTGTTCAAAAATAACAATGTTGATTTTTGAGGCGTTTGCATGTTTCAGGGTGTTATTAATTAATTCGCACAGAATACGATACAGGATAACCTCTATGTTTTTAGGGAGTTTGGGCGGAACCGCGCAGTTTTCAACATCAAGTTCAGGTTTTTGGACGGGGGCTATGGAATTGTAAAAGGAACGAATGGCTTTAAGTAATCCAAATGTCTCCAAAATATGGGGACTCAGATTGTTTGAAATCTCTCTGACAGCAGTCACTGCATGGTCAACCGATTTCTCTGTTCTTTCCATGATTACTTTGTTTTTTTCTCCTATCTCTTCTTTGTTGATGGCCGAAAAGGCCATTTTTACTGACGATAATATGGGGCCAAGACCATCGTGCAATTCTCTGGCAAATGACTGGCGTTCTTTTTCTTCGGTATCAATAATTGCCGATAAAACCCGTGCCTCATTTTGTTTCCGAATTTTGTCAATTTCTTCCTGCCAATTAAAAATTCTGCGGATGTAAAAAGAGGCAACAAACATCAATAGAGAAATAAATACTGCTACCCAACTGTTGAAATAGTCAATGCTGGTCGGTTCTGCATTTTTTGTGAAGACCAGTAACTCACTAACTCTGCGGATTGCCATCAGAAAAAAAGCAATCGATATCGTGATCCAGGATACGTTGAAACGGGTTTTTCTTATCAGGCCCAGAGTCTTAAAAAGGGCTCCCATTTGGAGAATTACCGCTGTTAAAAGTGCTATTTGAATAATCATGAAGAAAATATAATATATAGACTGTTAGATTTTTAGATTGTTAGATACCTGCCTGCCGGCAGGCAAGCAATATGATTCATAAAATACTGATTTACTGTATTTTTAAAAAATATAAATACTTGAAAACAAACAACTGGTTTGCAGCGTATTGCAAAAGTTTAACGGACTATTGATTAATAAACGATTAATTTTTAGATGTTTTTTCATAACAAAAACTTTGTGTCATGGCGTCTTTGCGTTTAAAATAACAAAAATAGATGAAAAAAATTAAAAGCAAAGGAAAAATGGACGATTTTATATATTTCAATTTATTGAAACAGAGTTAAATATATACGTATAAAGACGTATAATGATTATCGTGCTTTCTCATCATTGTTGCCGATTTATTATTTTTGCCGTTACATTCAATTTAAGAACAATGGTCAAGGCAATGCTCATAGCCGGTTTTGGCGGATTCATCGGTACCATCTTCCGGTTTCTTATCTCACGATACGTTCAGCTTTCCGTAGTTTCCACTTTTCCATGGGGCACTTTTCTGGTAAATATTGCAGGTAGCTTTCTGATAGGGGTCTTTTTTGGTATTTCGGAAAAAGGGCAGTTTATGACAGCCGAATGGCGACTGTTTCTTACTGTCGGACTTTGTGGCGGATTTACCACTTTTTCGTCTTTTTCCAACGATGCATTGTTGCTTTTGGAAAACAATGAAATTTTTCGGTTTGTAACGTATGCCGGGTTAAGCTTTTTGTTGGGGCTTTTGGCGGTATTCCTTGGGCGTTTGCTGATAAAAGTAATGTGATATGCCTAAATTGATAGATTGTTAGATTCATAGATGCCGGCCTGCCGGCAGGTAAGATATGAGATGATTTGTAATTAGTTGAATATTTTCATTTATTAAAACATGCCTGCTTGATGTAATTAATTGATTTTAAACTGTTTGAAGTTGGCTGTTTATAATTAAATGAATGTTTGTACTAAAAATCTAATTTTCAACATTATATTAGTCATCTTACATCTACTATCTAAAAATCTAACAATCTTTTGCATGAAATATGCCTGATGAATTACAATTTTTCCGTAATAAATCTTTGCGTTATTGTGTCAGCATTTAGATTCATTAATACTAATATATTTATAACATGGAATCAGCAACGAAATCCTCCATTCTTCGTATTTATATCAGTTCAACGGACAAGGACGGGCATCAGCCATTGTCCGAATCCATTGTTTTTAAAGCCCGCGAAGCCGGAATTGCCGGTGCTACAGTCATCAAAGGCGTTTTGGGATTTGGCGCCAGCTCGGTCATTCATTCTTACAAATTTTGGGAGGTAACCGAAAAAGTGCCGATTGTGGTGGAAATCATCGACAATGATGATAAAATAGAGGCTTTTTATGAGAATATACGTCCTATACTTGAGGAAATGCGCTATGGTTGCCTGGTAATTCGCGAAAAAGTGGATGTTCTGCTTAATAAAACGGGCAAAAAGAAAAGTTGAGTAAAAATAAATTTATGCACACAAAACTAATAAAACCATGAAACAAATTTTTATTTTTTTAATCACGATTGTCGTTTTTCAGGCTTGTACAGCAAGAGAAACATCCAAATCTGCAATCCCGAAAGATGAAGAAATTGAACAGAAAGTCGAGGCTTTGCTGAGCCGAATGACACTGGAAGAGAAAATCGGGCAGATGACTCAGTTGACCATTGATGTGCTGGGTGAACCCGGAACTATTCATCGGGACGATTTTCAACTAAGCGAAGCCCGAATGGATACTGTGTTTGGCATCTATAAAGTGGGTTCTATTCTTAACACGCCAGGAACAACGGCTCAGACCAGAGAGAAGTGGCACGAGATTATCAGTAAAATTCAGGAGAAATCCATGGAAGAGATTGGTATTCCATGTATTTACGGTTTGGATCAGATTCATGGTTCAACCTATATCCTGGATGGCACCATGTTTCCCCAACCAATCAATATGGGGGCTGCCTTTAACCGTTCTCTGGTTCGCAAAGGCGCAGAAATAACTGCTTATGAGACCAAAGCGGGAAGTGTGCCATGGACTTTCACGCCGACTTTAGACCTCGGCCGTGATCCCCGCTGGCCCCGTATGTGGGAAAATTACGGTGAAGATGCTTTTGTAAATGCCGAAATGGGACGTGAAGCCGTTTTAGGCTTTCAGGGGGATGACCCCAATAATATAGGCAAAGAACAAATTGCCGTTTGCCTGAAACATTATATGGGGTACGGTGTCCCGTATTCGGGGAAAGACCGTACGCCTGCGATTATCAGCGAGCAGCAGTTGCGTGAGAAGCATTTTGCTCCCTTTTTGGAAGCCATCAGAACTGGTGCCTTGTCGGTGATGGTTAACTCCGGCTCTGTTAACGGCATGCCTGTTCATGCCAGTTATGAACTCCTGACCGAATGGCTGAAAGAAGACCTGAATTGGGACGGTGTTATCGTTACCGACTGGGCCGATATTAATAATCTTTACACAAGAGAAAAGATTGCTGAAAACAAGAAAGAAGCTATAAAACTGGCCATCAACGCCGGCATTGATCTGGCTATGGAACCCTACAACCTGGATTTCTGTGTGCTTTTGAAAGAACTGGTGGAAGAAGGCGAAGTGAAAACGAGTCGCATCAACGATGCAGTACGCCGGGTGTTACGTATGAAATACCGCCTGGGTTTGTTTGATACCCCGGTTTATGAAGTTGGTGATTTTCCTTTATTCGGCGGGGAAGAGTCTGGAGAGGTTGCTCTCAGAGCCGCTGAAGAATCTATGATTTTGTTAAAAAACAACAATGATCTTTTGCCGCTGACCGATGGAACGCGAATTTTGGTAACCGGTCCCAATGCCAACTCTATGCGAACCCTTAATGGTGGCTGGTCGTATACCTGGCAGGGAAGAGGAGCTGATAAATTTGCTGCTGAGCACAATACAATTCTGGAAGCCTTTAATAAAAAGTTTGGCGATAATAACGTGGTTTACGAACCCGGGGTGACTTACAATAATGCCGGTCAGTACTGGGAAGAAAACGAGCCTGAAATAGATAAAGCAGTGGCTGCTGCCGAAGGGGTAGATGTTATTTTTGCCTGCATCGGTGAAAATTCTTATTGCGAGACTCCCGGAAACTTATCCGATCTCACCTTGTCGGAAAACCAGCTGAATTTGGTAAAGGAACTCAGCAAAACAGGGAAACCCATTGTTCTGGTTCTGAATGGAGGACGTCCACGTGTAATCAATGAAATTGAACCTATGGCCGATGCAGTGGTCGATATTATGCTGCCCGGAAATTATGGTGGTGATGCTCTGGCCAATCTCATCAGCGGCGAAACAAATTTCAGTGGTAAATTGCCTTTTTCTTATCCTAAGGCAGTTAACTCACTTGGCAGTTATGATTATAAACCAAGTGAACAAACCGGAACCATGGAAGGAGCCTATAACTACAATGCACAGATGTCGTTTCAGTGGGCTTTTGGTTATGGGTTGAGCTATACCGACTTTGAATATGGTAACTTTTCTGTTGATAAAACTTCATTTACAGCAGATGACGAGCTGACATTTACCGTGGATGTTACCAATACCGGCGATCGTGCAGGAAAAGAGAGTGTGCTTTTGTTCAGTAGTGATCTTGTTGCATCGCTGACTCCTGATGTACGACGCCTGCGTGCCTTCGAAAAAATAGAATTGCAACCGGGTGAAACCAAAACAGTGACTTTAAAGCTAAAAGGCTCTGACCTTGCTTTTGTCGGGAAAGACGGTAAGTGGATATTGGAAGAAGGAGATTTCCGTATTCAGACGGGTGATCAGGTATTGGATATTGCCTGCACGGAGACTAAAAAGTGGGAAACGCCAAATATTTAGTGCGTGTCTATAAAGTCAACAGATCGTTAGATTTTTAGATGCAATACGCTGTAAACCAACTGTTTGCATACAGAGAGGTTTGTTTGTTAAAATGCAATATATCAAGGTTGTAAAAACCATCTTACATCTTATTTCTAAAAATCTAACGATCTATTGAATTTATGAAGATGTCGTTATTTGAAATTTCAACTACTGACTAACTAACGAATAAATTACTTTTATCTCACTCAAGGCATTAAACAGCTTTAAATCAATAATTTACCATATTAAGTTTAATGTTTGCTTATCTGGCAAATTTTCGGAATAAACTGAAAAATTCTTTTCTACAAAATTTATTACTTCTGCCTTCTGCCTGTTGAACTTCTGCCTGTCGGTTACTATTATCTAAAAATCTAACAATCTATTGCATCATGCCATTTTTTAGTGGACAGGACGATGCCTGCCACGATCGCCTAATTCCTTCATATATTTTTTGTAACGCTCTTTTTGCTCGTCGTTAAGAACCTCGAGAACACTGTTTTCTAATTTTTCTTTCATTTTTTCCATCTCATCTCTGTTTTTTTCCTGGTCATCTTTCATCTCATCTCTGACTTTTTTAAAATGAGCCAGATGAAGTTCTTTGATTTTCTTTTTTTTGCTCTTCAGTCAGCGAAAGCTCTTCTGACATGTTTTCCACCATTTTGTTGATAAATGTTGAATCATTAGGCGGTGTGTGATGTCCCGGATGATGTCTTTGGGCATTGATGTTGAAAAACGAGACCATCAGCATAATTGATAAAACCAGCCCGTAAGGTAAAATTGTTTTTTTCATGATGTGATATTTTTAAATTATTTGCCCGAAATTTAATTGGTCATCCATTATTGATCAATTAATTTCAACAAGGCCTCTAAATTATACCACGTACCACTTATTACTATCTATGATCAGTTAATCCATTTTTTGCGGATGTTGTAAAGACTGATATAAAACAGGAGAAAGCTGAAAATAATCAACAGCAACAAGCTAAGACTTACCGGCAGCCATTTGGTGCCGGTAATGGCATTATGCAAAACATCCACCCCGTAAGTTACCGGCAAAATGTACGATATTGGCTGAACTATAGCCGGAAGTGCAGCCACAGGAACAAACAAACCGCAAAGAAAAATCATGGGAAAGCGGAAAAAGTTAGAATAGGTTTGGGCTTCGAAAACTTCTTTGGCCGATACTGAAATAAACAGGCCAAGCAGGGTTGAGATGATGGACAACAAAACCACTCCGGCCACAAGCAACGGCCAGTTTACAACATCTGCTGCAAAATAGAGAACGGAAAATAGTATGGGCACAATGCTGTTGAAAATCCCGAACAGTATGGCTCCTGTAATCTTTGCCAATACCAATAGCTCCGTTTTTATTGGAGCTATCAACAGACGCTCGAACGAACGGGACTTGCGTTCAAAGGTGATGGTCACCGAAAGCATGGAGGTGGTTCCAAACAATACCGACATGGCTACTATGCCCGGAAAAACATCATTGATTTCGAAAGTGTTGCCCGATTTCACAAACATCATCAGCATCCAGGCAAACGGAAATATAATACCCCAACTGATATTGGGGGGTTTCAGGTAATAGTTTTGCATGTCTTTGCGCAGGATGCTCCAAAAGGCAATAGAAGTCTTCATAACTTTATTTCAATATCCGTATAGCATTAAAGACCGCTATCAGGGCTACGCCCATATCGCCAAAAACCGCCTCCCACATTGAGGCTATTCCGAAAATACCCAGTATAATGAAAGCAGCTTTTACCCCCATTGCAAAAATGATATTCTGCCAAACCACATTTCTTGTTTTTGCGGCCACATCAATGGCATCAATCACTTTAGAGGGCGAATCGGTCATCAGCACCACATCGGCGGTTTCGATGGCTGCATCGGAGCCGAGCGCTCCCATGGCCATTCCCACATCGGCACGGGCAATTACCGGGGCATCGTTAATGCCGTCGCCGACAAAAACCACTTTGCCTCGCTTGCTGTTACGGATTAGTTTTTCAATCTGGTCAACTTTATCTTCAGGCAAAAGATTCGGGTAATAACGGTCGATCTTTAACTTTTTTGCAATCGACTGTGCCACATTCTCATTGTCCCCGGTCAGCATAACGGTGCGGATTCCTCTTTTATTCAGCCTGGCTATCGTTTCGGTCGAATCGGGTTTCAGGCTGTCGGAAATCACAATATATCCGGCATACTTCCGGTCGATGACGACAAATACCACCGTTCCATCTACATCACAAACAGGATGGTCGATATCTTCCCTGTGCAAAAGCTTGTCATTGCCGACAAGTACTTCTTTGCCATCCACTACCGCCTTTATGCCATATCCCGAAATTTCCTCGGTGTGTGCTATTCTGTCGTGATCAATATTTTTATGAAAAGCATCGAGAATGGATTTTGCCACGGGATGATTGGAATTGTATTCTGCATAAGCAGCATATTCCAGAATGTCGTCTTTGCTAAAACCATTTGAGCTTGACGCTACCACTTCCGACACTTTGAATTCGCCTTTTGTAAGGGTGCCGGTTTTGTCGAACACAACGGTTTCAACCTGATTTAGTGCATCGAGGAAATTTGAGCCTTTCACCAGAATGCCTTTTTGCGATGCCCTGCCAACGCCACCAAAATAGCCCAGCGGTATGCTGATGACCAGGGCACACGGGCAGGAAACCACAAGAACCACCAGTGCCCGGTATATCCATTCGCTGAAAGTTTGCCCGCTGATTAATAGTGGCGGCAGAACTGCCAGCAACAAGGCGCCGAACACCACCACCGGCGTGTAGTACCTGGCAAATGTGGTAATAAAATTCTCGGTCTTTGCTTTTCGGGAGGTGGCATTTTCCACCAACTCGAGGATCCGGGAAATGGAGGATTCGCCGAATCTTTTTTTTACCTCGATGGTAAGCAGCCCCGACTGGTTGATCACTCCGGCCATTATTTCGTCATGCTCCTCTACTTTGCGCGGCACACTCTCACCGCTAAGTGCCGAAGTATCCACGAAGGAACTCCCACCGGTCACGATTCCGTCGAGAGGCACTTTCTCTCCCGCTTTAACGATAATGATATCTCCGATTTTTACTTCTTCCGGCGAAACTTTTCTGATTTCAGAGCCGGCTTTCAGGTTGGCATATTCGGGCTTAATTTCCAGAAGGGCCTTTATCGATCTTCGGGAGCGCCCCACGGCGACATCCTGAAACAGTTCGCCCACAACGTAAAACAACATAACTGCTACAGCCTCGGCCATTTCGTTTATCGCAAAAGCGCCCAGGGTGGCTACGGACATTAAAAACTGCTCGTTAAAAACCTGTCCCCGCCTGATATTTCTAACAGCCGATGCCAGAACATTCCAGCCTGCAATCAGGTAAGCAATGATAAACAATGCATACTTTGCAATGTGAAAGAACGTGTTGCTTAATTGGTTCTCAAACACAATTCCGGCTATCAAAAGCACAGTGCCCGAAACTGCTTTAATAATGGTAGTTTTGTTTTCGGCAAGCTCGCTTTTGGAAATCATTCTCTGTTTTTCATCCCGATCTTCTACTTCCACATCGGGCTCCAGTTCTTTTATCCTGTCCTTCACCTTTTCCATGTCATCGGCATCGATGGTCATGGTTAAACTGGCAAAGCTTACGTTAACAAACTTTACATCCTTCAGTGTCCTGAGTCCGTCTTCAATTTTTGCAGCGCAGGCAGCACAGTCGAGATTTTTGAGATGATACTTTTTCACAATACTCCGTTAAACTTTTATTCGTATGTGGGCAAAGTTAGCGAATACGCGGTGCAACCGGGTTGCAAAGTTACTTTTGACAGGAGGCACAAATACCGCTGACAACCATATTTACTTTTTCGAGGCTGAAATCTTTTGGCAGATTAATGGAAGGTACCGGAGTATCATTCAGGCAAAAGGTTTTTTGGCAAACAGTGCAGTAAAAGTGTACATGCAGATCTTCGGGTTCACATTCACAACTCTCCTGACACAATGCGTACTTCACAGCCCCCGAACCGTCATCGATGTGGTGGATGAGTTTATTTTCTTCAAACGTTTTCAGTGTTCTGTACAGGGTGGCTTTGTCGGCTTTCTCAAACATATCTTCGAGTTCGGGAAGGCTAATGGCAGCTTTTTGTTTTGACAAAACATCAAGAACCAACTGCCGCATTGCAGTTGGTTTGATGTTTCTGTTTATGAGTATTTTTTCTTTTTCAAATTGCATAGAGCAAACTTACAAAATCAGGTATACGTAATGGTACTTAGTTCGTGTCTATAAACTCGCAAAAATTTTCACAATATGTGTGTCTGTTCAGAAAGTGCCAGTTGTAAGGCTTGCGAAGTCCGAAAATACGGAGTTTACTCATCGTAAATGAGCAATTTTCGGACGAGCGTAACAAAGCAAATGATACTTTATGGACAGACACTACTTAGATTGCTTCAATTAACCAGGTTAAAATGTTATTACCTTGTCGCTGTCAACCACCCAGTCTGTTAATTCGGCCATTGTGACTAGTCGGGTACCCTCAATGAGCTGATCCTCTTTAAGACCGCGTGCATTGGCACATGAGCCACATATTTTTACTTTTGTTCCTTTGTTAAGGGAAAACTTCATCATTCTCTCAATATTGTAGTAACCGTTTGGAGTACTTTGGCCGGCCACGGCACATGCAGCGGCATCAGCCATCAAAAATATACGGACTTCCACCTCTTCGTGGGCCTTATTCAACTGGTTGGCCAGTCGTAATGCGTTGTACGCCTTTTCTGTTCCGTAAGGGGCGTCGTTAATAAGAATCAAAATTTTTTGCATGATGAATTTATTTAGTTACAATCTTTCAACACTCCGTTAAACTTTTGCAATATACTGCAAACCAATTATTTGTGATCAAGAGGTTTTGATTGCTATAATTCAGTATATCAAGATAATATGAATTATCTTACATCTTATATCTAAAAATCTAACGATCTATTGATCTTTGTAACGTTGATCATTTCTTCATCCATGAAGCAGAGTGACGACTGCCTTTGAGATAATTGCTACTGCACGGTCAATTTCTTCGGCGGCGGTATTTTTCCCGGTGGATATCCGTACGGTTGAGACTGCAACTTCGGGGGGTATTTTCATGGCTTCCAGTACAGATGATACTTTCATGGAATCGGCATGACAAGCTGAACCAGTTGAAATAAGCACATCATTATTTTACGAATCGTTGACATTACTGGCGTTTGATTTTTTAATAAATAAATGAGTGCGGTATAAAAGGCATATTTTTGTCAAAATCAAGGCGTTTTAAATTTTTGTACCGGAGTTAACTTGTTGTTAATAAGGATGCAAAAATTT
>NZ_AHZV01000183.1 GCF_000250735.1 Anaerophaga thermohalophila str. Valhall | reverse complement strand
CGTCCGTAACCTAAGCATAAACGTCCGTAACCTGAGCATAAGCGTCCGTAACCTAAGCATAAGCATCCGGCACCTTAGCATAAGCCATCCGGTCATATCTAAAATTGTCCGAAACTTTTGGTGGCGCGCGTTATTTTGACAATATTCCCGGTTCATCAGTCAGATAAAACTTTATCTTTCCGTTCCGGATAAGCTCGTCATGCGAGATGAAATAATCCTTGAGTTCTTTACCCCCCAGTTCCATTTTGCGGATGTAGATGTTATCTTTTCGGTTATTCCCGGTTTCAATAACTATTTGATTGTTGGCATTGTAATTTTCATCAAGATGAATGGTGATTTTATCAAATACCGGGGAACTGAGCGTGTAGACCGGATTGCCCGGAGTGATGGGGTAGAAGCCCATCATGCTGTACATAAGCCAGGCGCTCATGGTTCCGGTATCGTCGTTTCCGGGCAGTCCGTCGGGCCCGGTATGGAAGTAGCGGTCAATGCAATCGCGCACGGTTTTTTGAGTTTGCCATTCTTCTCCTTCTACATAGTTGAAAAAGTAAGGATAGCCCATGTCGGGTTCATTGCCCATATCAAACAGAGAATCGCGGAATGTCTTTTCCAGTTGTTGAACAAACCGGTCTTCACTTCCCATCAGTTTTGTTAATCCTTCTATATCGTGAGGCACCGCAAATGAGTATTGCCATGAATTACCTTCGTGGAAACCATGTACGGGTTCGAAATTTTCGCCCTGAAACGGATCGTAATTGGGCATAAACGAGCCGTCCCTCTCTACCGGGCGCAGCAGGTCGTATTCCGGATCGAAATATTTTTTATAGCCCAGCGAGCGATTATATAACATTTCATAATCGTTCTTTTTCCCCAGTGCTTTAGCCAGCTGTGACAGACTGTAGTCGGCTATATAAAATTCGAGGGCTTCCGACACCGAGTTGTCAAAACTATCCCGGAAAGCGATGTAGTGGTTTTTTAGATAGAAATCGTTGTGAGGCCTCATGAAATTTACACTTCCGGGGGTGGTGGCCGATTTCATCATAGCTTCATAAGCCGTTTCTATATCAAATCCGGTGAGTCCGCGCAGATAGGAATCGGCCAGAACAATAAGGGCCGGATCACCTTCCATAACGTGTGTTTCGCGGCTGTAGAGTTCCCATTTTGGCAACCATCCGCTTTCGCGATACATATCCACCATGGTTTTCAGCATATCGGTCTGTTGTTTGGGATAGACCAATGTGAGAAGCGGATGAACAGTGCGATAAGTATCCCACAATGAAAAAACAGTGTATCTGTTTCTGTTTTCAACTTTACGTATTTCGGATGATTCCATGGCCGGATATTCACCATTTACATCCTGCAAAATATTGGGATGAATCAGCACATGATAAAGAGCCGTGTAAAATCGAATCTTATCTTCATCGGTACCACCTTCTACTTCTATTTTTGATAATTGTTTGTTCCATTCTTCTTTGGCTTTTCGGACGGTTCCTTCAAAGTCAAAACCGGGCTGTTCAGAGTTTAGGTTTTCGCGGGCGTTTTCAATGCTCACATAAGAGATTCCCACTTTGGCTTCAATGGTTTCGCCTTCCTGAGTGTCGAAAGTATACCAGGCACCTATCTGATCGCCGGCCAGTTCGCGATAATAATTGTTATATATCTTGTATTTTCCACTTGTCGGTGACCATTGATGACGGGTGCCCGGGAGTCGTGGCTGCTTTTTCCAGTAGCCACGCTTTTGAGCAGGCTTGTTAAATTTTACCACAAAATAAACCGGGAAAACAGCTTCGGGATTGTAGCAAAAAGTTCCCATCAGTTTGTATCCTTCTATCTCTGTGTCGGAGGTCATTTTTACGTAAGCCCCCGATTCGTTGGTGAGGCCGTGACCCAGATTCAGCAGGATATTTGATTGTCCTTCGGGGAAAGTATATTTGCTGATTCCTGTTCGTTGGGTTGTGGTAGCTTCGGCTTTGATGGCATATCGGTCCAGAAATGCCGAATAATAGCCGGGACTGGCTTTTTGGTTGCTGATTGGGGTGGCATATTTGTTGAGATCCACTTCCAGCTCGCCCGTTGTTGGCATCAGCAAAACACTGCCCAAATCGGGGCAGCCTACTCCGCTCAGGTTGACATGAGAAAAGCCGGTCATCATTTCATTGTTATAGACATAAGGATTGGAGCACCAGCTGTCGGTGTTGGAATATTCGTTGCCTTCGTGTGGGGTAACATTGTATGGAACCACCGAGACCATTCCCCACGGAACCACCGGGCCGGGGAAGGTAGCTCCGTAATTCGATGTGCCAATAAACGGATCGACATACGAAACAGGTGTCTGTGCCTGTACTATTCCTGATGTGTTGATCAGAAGGAATATTGCTGTAAGGGCAGAAAATGTCTGTAATTTGTTCATCAGTATAAAGTTATTATATCATCTCGAAAACCTGTTATTTCTTTCCGGGCAATTCTTCAATCGGTCTGTGTTCGGGAGCCGCGCCAAATTCTTTGTTGGGTTTATTACCCATGGTCAATACCAGATCGCCGCCGTTCATGATCTCATTATATGTGATGTAACTACGTTTCAGGGGTTTCCCGTTCAATGTAGCCGATTGGATATAGATGTTTTCATCACTATTATTTTGTGCCGTAACGGTGAAGGTCTTGTCTTGAGGTAAATTGATGGTGGCTTTATCCAGTTCGGGTGAGCCAAGTACAAATACCGAGCTGGACGGATTTACCGGGTAAAATCCCATGGATGAGAGAATGTACCAGGCCGACATCTGACCGCAGTCTTCGTTGCCAATGAGTCCGTCGGGCTTGTCGGTATAGAAATGCTCCATGATGTAGCGGATTTTTTCAGCTGTCTTCCATTGTTTGCCTACATAGGCATACATATAAGCCGCATGGTGGCTGGGTTCATTTCCCTGTGCATATTGACCGATAAGGCCGGTAATATCTGCAGAAGCCTTTTCACCCATGTCACCGGAGGCAACAAAAAAGCTGTCGAACTTCGCTTCAAAAGCATCGTCACCACCCATCAGATCGATCAATCCGTAAACGTCGTGAGGAACCAGCCAGGTATATTGCCATGAATTTCCTTCTGTAAAATCGCCTACTTCATGTACTGATGTAAAGGGATTGAACGGTTCGCGAAACTTGCCGTTACTCATCACAGGGCGCATAAAGCGGGTTTCCGGATCGAAATATCTTTCGTAGGCTTTGGAACGCTGATGATAGTAGTCTGCCTTTTCAGTATCTCCCATCTTTTTCGCAAACCGGGCAATAGCCCAGTCTGATATGGCATATTCCAGAGCTTTGGAGACCGACTCTTTTTCTTTATCGGCCGGGATATAGCCCTTTTCTTCCAGATAATCCAGACCGAATTCACCATTTGTAGAAGTGGCCAGAACCGATTCGTAAGCAAGCTCTTTGTCAAATCCGTCGAAACCTTTAAAGAAAGCATCGGCAACCACGGGAACAGCACTGTAGCCCACCATGGTATTGGTCTCGTTGCCCATCAGGTGCCAAACGGGAAGTTTGCCCTGTTGCTGATAAATAGCCAGCATCGAATTAATCATATCATCTACCCGTTCTGTCTGAACAATGGTAAATAACGGATGAATGGCCCGGTAGGTATCCCAGAGCGAAAAGATGGAATAATTATCAAATCCCGGATTTTCATATACTTCTTTATCGGTTCCCTGATAATTACGGTTATGGTCGTTAAAAAGGACAGGAGCGATAAAGGAATGATACATAGCGGTGTAGAACTTATGTTTTACAGCATCGTCGGGGTGTTCGACGGTGATTTTGGAAAGTTCCCGATTCCACTTATCTCCGGCTTTCCTTTTGACTTCAGCAAAATGCCAATGAGGAATTTCTGCTGATATATTTGCAAGTGCGGCATCATAACTAACGGGAGAAATACCAACTTTCAGGAGAATTTCTTCATTTTTTCGAGTTTTATAAGATATAACCCCAACTACATCTTTTCCTTCGGCCTCATTTTCGGAAACAACAGCCCCGTTAACCCGGATATCCAGCTGTTCTATTGGTTTAGAGGTGATGATGGCATAATAGAGTCGTTGATCTTTTGCCCATCCTGTTGAGTGGCGGAATCCGGCCAGCGTTGTGTCGTTCAGTTGCTTTAGAGAAGTGTTAACCGGACTGTCCCAGCCAATACCCATCTGTAGGTTTACGGCAATCCGTGCATCTTTACTTTCGGGGAATGTATAGCTGTGAAAAGCAACACGTTCTGTCGCTGTTAATTTAACGTTGACATCATAATCAAGGAGGTCTACCTCATAATAACCGGGCTCTGTTTTTTCCCTTTCGTGGGTATACAAGGAAGCATATCCTTTTAATGGTTCTTCGATGCTGCCGGGAGAAAAATGCAGTTCGCCGGTATAAGGCGTAATCAACACATCTCCAAGGTCTCCAATACCTGTCCCGCTCAGATGCAACTGTGAAAATCCCGTCATGATACTGTCGGAATAATGGTAGCCTGAGCACCAGTCCCAGCCTTTTACATAATTGGTAGGGCCGGGCTGAACTGCCCCAAAGGGAACATTTGCACCCAGGAAGACATGACCATGATAATCTGTCCCGATATAAGGGTCTACATATTTTGTTACATCTTCCCTGGTGACTCCCGATTGTTGTGATGTTGAACAGGAAGTGAACGTTAATCCCGTCAGAACCAGGCCCGGGAGCAGAAGTGCAGCTTGCATGAGTAAGCTGTTCCTGAATCTTTTGAAGAATGAATGTCGAATCATAGTTTTTTAAACTGACAAAGTATCAATAATTTTTTTCATTTCGACAATTTAGGTTTCGTCACAACTGATCGCGTTTCCAAAACCAAGTTCATCAACTTTGGGATTACTGTTGGGTATAGTTAAACGTGCCGACGAATGAACCTCGTGAACACCTGTTTTTTCAACGATTTCTTTTATGTTTTCTGGCCTGATTCCGGAACCGGGCATTACAGAAATATTATCTCCGGCCAGGGTGGCTAATTTTTTGATCAGGGCGATGGCATCTGTGGCTTTCAATGCCTGACCGGAGGTAAGGATTCGTTTGCAGCCTGCGTCCATAACGTCGTGTAGTGCCTTTACGGGGTCAGGTGTAAGATCGAAAGCACGAATAAAGGAAATTTCCATTGGGTAAGCCAGTTGCACGAGCTCTTTTAAGCGCTTCACGTCAACACTATTGTCGGAGAGGAGTATGCCTGTTGCAATGCCGCTACACCCCGTTTCTTTACAGAACAGGATGTCTTCCTTCATCATCTCGAATTCATCATTCGAATAGCAAAAGTCACCCCCTCTGGGTCTGATAATGGGGAAGACCTGTACGTCTGTTTTTTCTGTAACAACTTTAATCAGACCATACGGTGGGGTGGTGCCTCCTTCGTTGGGATTGCAACATAATTCAATCCTGTCGGCTCCGGCTTTATATGCTTTTATTGCGGCATCGATGGAAAAAACACTTATTTCTAATTGCATCAGAGTAGCGTTTGTTTTTTATGAGTTCGTCAAATCTATATAAAACATTTTAAGTGTATTAAATTTTTTATTTAATTTACCCCTTCAAAATTTTCTTCCTGAAAAATATGAAGGACTTTAACTTTTTAACCTTGCAAATCTACCGCTTTTCATGTCCGTTGAATTTTCAGCTATCCGATTCCGGATCTGGTGTTATTCCCCGATTGGGTTTGATATGTTTTCCGGATACAGGCCAACCAGCCATACAAATATTACTGTTAAGACTTTTTTTATATGGTTTGTGAAGGGTGGATTGTTAATACTTATACTTAATTCAATCGAATCAGGGTAATGGCAAATAAAATTCAAGGAGCTTTGTCAGTATTTGCAATTTTATAAATTGGACAATAAAACAAATCAATGATTATTAATTATTGCATATTATGACTTTGCGAATATACAAAAATTGATAAAAAGAAAAATTCTTTTATTAATTTTTTGCAAAAGTCTTGCAAGAAAGAAAAAATTTTATGTGCTTTGTAAAAAAGTGTTTTAAGAGGGATATGGAAGACTATTTATTTAACAGTTATCTTTTTTCAACTCTGTCGGGTTTTGAAAAGAAGAAGTATCAGCTATCGGTACGTATACTGAAATATCTCTATTTTCAGGGACCGAATCCGGTAGCTGACATTTGTAACCATTTAAAGATCAGCACTCCTAATGGTAATGCCATTTTGGGAATTCTGATGTCGAAAGAATTAATAGAGAAAAAAGGGTACGGATTGTCAAAAGGGGGTCGGAAACCCGAGCTTTACGGGATAAAGAGCGATGCTTTTTATGTGGTAAGTGTTGATATGAACATTCACCGGACGCAGCTGACCATTTTTGACAGCAGCAATACGAAAACAGGTGAGGTTGAAGACTTTCCCCTGGAAATGGACAATGAGATAAGCACTCTGGAAAATCTGATTACGAGGATTGATGATTTTATTGCGAAATCCCGGGTTGACCGGAAAAAAATAATTGGTATCGGAATCAGCTTTCCGGGATTGGTCGATTCTTCAGGTGGATTCAACTACTCTTATTTCAATTTTGGGGAAAAGCCGGTTGGAAGCATTTTACAGGAACAATTGCATCTGCCTGTTTTTGTGGAAAATGATGCCAAAGCCGTTGCGCTTGCCGTATGGCGATTCGGAGTTGCACGTAATCAGAAAGATGTATTGGTACTTTTCCTCGATTGGGGTATTGGTCTCGGAATGATTCTCAACGGTAAATTGTACCGTGGAAACGAAGGTCTTGCGGGAGAATTCAGTCATATTCCCATGGTTGAGGACGGCGACTCCTGTATTTGCGGAAAAAACGGTTGTCTTCAGACCATTGCTGCCGGTGCTACATTGGTGAGAAAAGCCAGAGAGGGCATCCTGGAAGGGAAGAGCTCACTCATGTCACATTTTGCAGAGGGAGACATTAATGATGTTGATCTTAAAACCGTAGTGGATGCTGCTCTTAAAGGAGACCAATTTGCCATAAACCTTCTGTCGGAGGTGGGTGAACACCTGGGCAAAGGAATTTCGATACTTATTCAGTTGTTCAATCCCGGAATGATCGTTTTAACAGGAAAAATGGCAGAAGCAGGGCAATATCTGACCATTCCCATACAACAGGCGGTTAACAAGTATTCCATGCATCGCATCAGCGAAAGCATGAAAATGAAGCATTCGGATATGGGAAAAGAAGTCGGGCTGAAAGGTGCGTTGGCAGTAGTAATGGAAGATGTGTTTGATGTTCTTGGAAGAGCTTTCAGCAGAAAGAAAAGCAAAGCCTCTCCTATGGCAGGGTAAAATGGCGTTTTTCCGGGTTATTTGAGACATTATTCTGAAATACATTTTCCTGTTGTTTTGTATTTCGGGATGCTAATTTTACGGGCAATGAAGAGAATAATTTTTGCACTATGGATTCTTTCTGTTGTTTCTTTGACCTCTTGTGATGGCAGGAAATCACTTTTGGGAGACAAAGAAATGCAGAAATCGGTTATGGAAAGGCTGGAGGAGCAAAAGAAACTGGCCTGCGGCAGGTATAAACAGCTTTTTTCTGTTTTTGACAATAACCTTTCTGAAAATGAGAAAGAAGCACTGAGTTTCTTGTATGCTTACATGCCATTGTCCGATCTTTCCAATCATGACGGGAAATTCTTTTTGCAACATGTTCGGTATGCTTTAAAGGCCAGATCACATTTTCCCTGGGGAAAACATATTCCGGATAATATTTTCCTGCATTATGTTTTACCTCACAGGGTTAATAATGAGTACCTTGATACTGCCCGGATGGTTTTCTTCAGGGAGCTTAAGGAAAGACTTTCCGGGCTGACTATGCGTGAAGCCGCTCTTGAAATAAATCATTGGTGTCACGAAAAAGTTACTTATCATTCTACCGACGAGTATCGTACCAGTTCGCCCTTAAATACTATAAAAACGGCCTACGGAAGATGTGGAGAACAATCGACTTTTACGGTTGCAGCCATGCGTGCAGCGGGCATTCCCGCGCGGCAGATATATACACCTCGATGGGCACACACCAACGATAATCATGCCTGGGTAGAGGTTTGGGTGGATGGTGAATGGTATTTTATGGGGGCGTGCGAACCCGAACCCGAGCTCAATATGGGATGGTTCGAAAGTCCTGCCACCCGTGCCATGCTTCTGCACCATCGAACGTACGGTCATATTCCTACAATGGAAGAGATTGTTACGGTTAACCGGCATTATACCGAAGTCAATGTGCTTGACAGGTATGCACCTGCAAAGAAAATATTTGTAAAAATTGAGGATGAAAACGGGAACCCTCTTGAAGGTGCTGTAGTTGATTTTCATTTTCCCAATTTTGCCGAATTTTATCCGCTTGCCTCTGTGAAAACCGATGAAAGAGGAGTTTGTGATTTGATGACAGGCCGGGGCGACCTTATGGTCTGGTGTTATTATAAGGGACGCTCTTCACGGCAAAAGTTGCCGGTACCGGATATCGATACTTTAAAGCTGATTCCCGGTAAATTCTCCTTTAGTGACAGCATACAGCAACACCTTTTTCATGCGCCACCGCCTTCTCCAACTCCGGATCACTCTGGCGTGGACCGTGCCGGCCATATAGAGCGGTTGCACCTGGAAGATTCACTGAGAACTGCCTACGAACAAACTTTTATAGATTCGGTTGAAGCTGCCGGATTTGCTATAAAACATGAATTGGAAGTCACTACGACGGTTAAGATATTCAAACAAAGCAGGGGCAACTGGAAGGTGGTGAAACAGTTTCTGGAATATGCTGCACCTAAAGACCCGGATAAAGCCCTGGCGCTACTTTCTGTTATCTCCCCAAAAGACAGGAGAGACACCCCGTTGAATGTTTTAAAGGACCACTTTGATTATTCCGGTAATCCGGCGAATTTTGATTCTGAAATTTTTAACAGGTACATTCTTAACCCGCGTATCCGGAATGAATTAATTTCAGGGTATAAAGAGCGACTTCAGAATTACTTTTCCGAATCGTTTAAGGAGGAAGTACATGATAATATTGAAGTTTTAGCCAAATGGGTTCATGACAGTATTGAAACGAATAACGCAGCCAATCCATGGGGGGTTCCGCAGCTTCCCTCCGGTGTACTGGAGATTAAAGTAGCCGATGCCAATTCTCTGAACTATTTTTTTTGTGGCAGTGGCCAGAAGTTTTGGTGTCCCTGCCCGTATTGATGCTGTGCGCAATCAACCTCAGGTCTTTCAAAATGGAAAGTGGATTGACGTGAACCCGGTAAAGGGCATGACAGAAAACCACTTCACCGGCACAATTGATATTTTGTTTGAAAATGATGAAAAATCGGATTTTCATCCGGTTTATTACAGGGACTTTACTTTAGCAATGTTTTCCGGCAATAGTTTTAAGACACTGGACTACAGCAAAAGCGATGTTTTTGATGAGTTTCCTTCAAGGCTCGAGCTGGACAAAGGTTTTTATTTGCTGACCACTGTCAAAAGACTTTCCGACGGATCGATAAAAACGAGAGAAAGGTTTTTTGATATCGGGCGTGGAGACCGTCTGAAAATCAGGATGATCCTTCCTGAGGGTGAAATTAAGGATGATGAGCGCATTGAACTGGATATTGGTTTGAATAAATCATTTGAAAACTTTACGACAAAAGAAAATGTAACGCTAAAAGAAATTGCAGGGAATACCGGTGTTGTTCTTGTCTGGCTGGACACTACTCTTGAACCTTCTAAACATCTGCTTAACGACCTGATAAGATTGAGAAGCAACTTTAATAATTGGGAGGGAAAGATTATTCTGTTGATGAAATCCGATAAAATTACTTCGGGTTTTAGGCCTTCTCATTATGCCGGTCTGCCGGAACGGGCAGCCTTTTATATTGACCACTCGGATTTACTTGATGAAATCAGAGAAATGACAGGAGAAAATGGGCGCTATGAAATGCCTGTGGTCTTCGTTATAAATCCCGAAAATGAAATCATTTATGAATCCTCTGGATATCGCATTGGTATAGGCGATGAGGTACTGAGTGAAGTTGTCAGAGGATGTGTTGTGCAGTAGGGTAATAGGTCATTAGGTCATTAGGTCATTAGGTTAATAGGTTAATAGGTTGATAGAAGCCGCGGGGCGGCGACAGAACGGTAGAATAAGATTATGGCACAGGAACTCCCTGAACCGCGGAGCGGTGGCAGAGCAGGTCAATAGGTCAGTAGGTTATTAGATTAGTAGGAACGGATTCTTTTCTCTACAGGGAGTAGAAAATATTAAAAAAATCAATTTTATGAGACGATCAGTTTTAATGGTAATGGCTATTATATTAACCGGTGTGGTTCCTGCCATAAGTCAGGCTATTTATGAAGATGAACGCTACGTTCTCGAGACCGATCCTATGGTTCTAAAAAAGCTGGAACAATGGCAGGATTTGAAGTTCGGACTTCTGATGCACTGGGGGGCTTACAGTCAGTGGGGGATTGTTGAGTCGTGGAGCATCTGTGCCGAAGATGAAGGTTGGTGCCGTCGTCCGTATGAAGATTATGAAGCCTATAAAAAAGAATATGAAAGTTTAAAGAGAACATTCAATCCGGTTGATTTTGATCCTGACAGATGGGCAGTGGCAGCAAAAGATGCCGGAATGAAGTACGTGGTTTTTACAACCAAACACCACGATGGATTTTGTATGTTCGATTCAAAGTATACCGACTATAAGGTAACATCGGAAGAGTGTCCTTTCCATGTCAACGATCGGGCAAATATTGCAAAGGAAGTATTTGATGCTTTTCGCGCCAAAGGCCTTTGGGCAGGTGCCTATTTTTCTAAACCCGACTGGAATAATGATGACTACTGGTGGCCTAACTTCGCGACTCCCGACAGAAATGTCAATTATGATCCGGCAGCATATCCGGAAAAATGGGAATCGTTTGTGCAATTTACCCATAACCAGATCATGGAATTGATGACCGATTACGGAGATATTGACATTTTATGGCTCGACGGGGGCTGGGTGGCGAAGAAATCTCCCGAAACCATCAGGAGAGCGTATGAACATAAACTAAAAAATAACGAAACCGGGTTCATAAAGGCGCAGGTTATCAATCAGGATATACGCATGGATGAACTGGTAGAAAAGGCCCGCGAAAAACAACCCGGATTGATTGTTGTGGATCGTGCGGTTCACGGGAAAAATCAAAACTACCTGACACCCGAAAACCGCATACCAGAAAAACCATTGCCCTATCCGTGGGAGTCGTGTATTATTTCAGGCGGCGGATGGTCGTACACCCCTGATGCCAAATACATGTCGGGACAGGAAGCCATACACATGCTGATCGATATTGTCATAAAGGGTGGTAATCTGTTACTGAATGTAGCTCCCGGACCAAACGGCGACTGGCAACAGGGCGCTTACAATTTGCTCGGGAAAATCGGTGCCTGGATGGATGTTAACAGTGAAGCCATTTATGGAACCCGAACGCTTGCGCCGTACAAGGAAAATAACATTGGAATGACCCAAAAGGAGGACCAGGCATACTTTATCTACATGGATGAAAGCGGGAGCGGAAAAATGCCCGAAAAGATTCGTATTGAATCTCATCAACCGGTAGCAGGAGCTGAAGTTACTTTGCTGGGATTTGATGAACCATTGAACTGGAAATCTTCCAGTGAGGGTTTCGTAGCAAATATTCCTTCTGAAATTCGTAATAATCCTCCTTCAGAATATGCCTGGGTTGTTAAAGTTTCCAAAATCAAAGAGTAATGAGCTGCTATAGAGCTTTAGATTTTTGATATAAGTACGTAAGAGGCTGAAGTCAGAAAGTAGAATATCAACGACCTACTGACCGAAAACATGTATTATGCCTGAACGAGTTTTGCCGGTCAAAAATCCAATATCTATCATCTATCATCTATCATCTAATATCTAATCATCTAATATCTAATCATCTAACCTCTAACCTCTAACCTCTAACCTCTAATAATCTGTTAAAGCAACCTCTAATCAAGAAAATTCTATCAACATGAAACTTTCAGGGTATGTTTTGATTCTGATGTTGGCGGGGCTCTTTACCAACAAAGCCAGGGCCGCTGATACCTTAGATGTGACCACACACGACCACATATTTATTAATACCAATGCTAAGGAAGGTCGGAATTCATTTTTTGGCTGGGGAGAATTTCCGGGGCCGGACAAAGATATTCGCCGTGTTAAGATGCAGGTTACTCTCGGCCATCCCGATTCTGCAGCCATTGCTCACTGGGACTATCTGGATTTTATATATCTCCGGAGGGTAGGCGGTAAATCCGGAGTTTCTAAAGATATAGAGCTTGGCCGTTTGATTACTCCCTATGGAAGCAGTTTCACAAGGGACTGGAGCTTTACGTGGGAAGTTGATGTTACCGATTTTGCATCACTGCTTCGCGACAGTGTTGAAATAGAATATGTGCATACAGGATACGAACCTGAAAAGCTGGGGTGGTCGTTAACAATTAATTTTGAGATACAGACAGGCCCGGCGATAGCAAACCCTGTTTCCATCACGGAACTCTATAAAGGAGAATTCCCCTATGGCGATGAAGACGATCCGGTTGAGAATTACCTGAAACCTTTAGCTGTTAACTTTTCTGATAATGCAGATTTTGGACGTATCAGGATACAGCACACCGGGCATGGCTTTGGTCGACCCGATTTGTGCAGTGAATTTTGTACCCGTTGGCGCGAGGTGGTTTTCAATGGTAAAGTCATCGATAAAAGAGACCTTTGGAAAGAGTGTGGCGATAATCCGCTCTATCCGCAGGGAGGAACCTGGATTTATGATCGTGGGCATTGGTGCCCCGGCGATTTGCAAAAACCTGATATTTATGACGTTAAGGCGCTTCGGAAAGAAAATCTTATTGATATTGATATGATGCCTTATGTCGATTCTGTTGGAGAAGTGGAGGGAAGAGAAGTTGTAACGGCTTATTTAATTCAATATACAAGTCCGAATCATCGTTATGATGTGACGGCTGAAGAAATTGAGGTTCCAACCGTAAAACAAAACTATGGTCGTCGAAATCCTGCTGTATTTAACCCCGTGATACGCTTCAGAAATGTGGGAAGCGAAAATCTGGAAACGCTCAATATAAAATACGGTACCAAAGGATTTAAATCGAAGACCTATCAATGGAAAGGCTCATTGGGTTTTAATGAAGAGACCACTGTTACACTTCCCGGTATGATTGATTTCACAGATGGGAAGAATGTTTTTGAAGTAATACTGGAACGACCAAACGGAAAGAGGGATCAATGGAATCAAGACAATGCAATGAACGCTCTTTTCGAATCGCCTAAAAAACTCCCGCTTGAATTTGTTGTCAACTACAAGACCAACAATAACCCTGAAGAAAACCACCTGTTTCTTATTAATGAGAAACGTGATACAATTTATCAACGAAAGCCGGAACAATGCAAACCGGATACGTTATACACCGATACATTGGCCATTGAGTCAGGGCTTTATGAATTTGAACTTACGGATGCAGGGGGTAACGGTCTCGAATTTTGGGCACAGCCACGACAAGGGTACGGCTATTTACGATTCCATGACCTTGATGGTAATATTCTTCACCATTTTATAAGTGATTGCGGAAACGGACAATTTCTGGCATTTGAGGCAACAGTGGGAGCCAAACCTGACACGGCCGTTTCTCAAAATGCTTTTTTCATATACCCCCGACGCACAAAGGATAATCTGGAACTGGACGCCTTTCTCGAAAGTCCCGGAAATCTTCGTGTTCAGTTTATGTCGGATGGAGAGCCGGTTGAAACACACGAGTATGCAGGTTTTAAAAAAGGAACTTTTGAATACTACATCGGTTATCTGCCTCAGGGTCGTTATGTGGTAGAAATCTATGTTGACGATAAGCTGGTGCACAAAGACCGGATTAACAGAGATTAGTTATTCTATAACAGATAAACCAAAATGAAGATGTGTAAACTTTTTGTAAGTTTTGTTTTGCTGATATCATCAGTCGTGATTTTTGGACAGACAAAACCGGATATTATTCCCCTACCTGTGGAGATGGAGGTCAATGAGGCGGTGTTTGTGATTGATGAAAACACCTCGGTTCGGTATAACAAAACCGATGAAGAGCTACAACAGGTGGCCGGATTTTTATCACAATACATTGAAGATATTAGTGGTATTAGTTTGAAACACAATAAAAAATCAGGTAAAGAAATCGTTTTTAAATTGACCGATGATGCCGATTTACCAGATGAAGGGTATCTGTCCCGAAGGGCATCCTGGCGAAGGAAATCCAACCTGGCTTTTTGTTGATGAGATAATTGTTGAATAGTGTATTTTTAAAGATGAAGAAGTTTTTGTTGATCGTAGTGCTGGCTGTTGCTTATACTGGTTGTCAGAAAAAGGAGAGCAGATCTAAAACTGAAGAACCTGATGGATATTGGTCGGAAGATATCGAAATGCCGGAATATGCACCAAAGAATTACATTTGTTACCTGACTGATTCTGATATTTCGGTAGATGGTGTTCTTGATGAAACATCGTGGCAGAAAGCTCCCTGGACCGACCCGTTTCAGGATATCAGGGGAGATGGTCATCCTCAACCTTTATATGAAACAAAAGCGAAGATGCTTTGGGATGAGAATTATTTTTATGTGGCTGCCCGTCTTGAAGAACCTCATGTTCATGGTAAGATAACCAAAAGAGATGCCGTTATTTTTCGGGATAATGATTTTGAGGTATTCATCGATCCCGATGGTGATACTCATCTTTATTATGAATTTGAAATGAATGCACTCAATACCATTTGGGATTTAATGCTTGTAAAACCATACCGTGACGGTGGCCCCCCCATAGATGCCCTGGATACAAGAGGCATTCAATCTGCTGTTTATGTGAATGGGACATTAAACGACTCTTCGGACGAAGACAGTTGTTGGTGTATTGAAATCGCTTTTCCACTTGAAGTCCTGGCCGAATTCAATAAAAACAGGAAACCTGCCGATGGCGCTCAATGGAGAATTAACTTCAGCCGCGTACAATGGCATACTAATGTTACTGAAGGACAATACCGGAAGCGAAAGAATCCCGAAACAGGAGAATCCTTGCCTGAGGAGAATTGGGTATGGTCGCCCCAGGGCGTTGTGGATATGCACAGACCCGAAACCTGGGGATTTGTTCAGTTCTCTGACATCCCTGCCGGTGCCGGTACAGTTGATTTTGAATTTAAACCTCACGAAAATATTAAATGGGCATTGCGTAATGTCTATTTTGCACAGAGAAAGTATTATTCCGAATTTGGAGAATACACCGGGGATGTATCCCTTCTTGCCAGGGTAGGATTTATTGCTGACAATCTTCCTTACCCGGTAAACATCCAAAAAGGGTGGGGTACTTATGATATAAGAATGAAGACAGACCATGGTACCTGGTTTATTAATAATGAAGGGCGCACATGGTCAGGCGAATAAGGGTTTTAGGAGTAAACGGATTCTATTGTTAATCAAAATATCGACAACTATGTTACAGAAAACAATTACTGCTGTCCTTATTCTCTTTTTGTCGGTTTCCGGTGTTTTTTCGCAGGAATCATTCGAAGAAAAGGCAGAGAGAATGGCCTGGTTCAAGGATGCTAAGCTTGGAATTTTCGTGCATTACGGAATATATGCTGTAAACGGTATTGATGAATCGTGGTCGTTTTTTAACGAATACCTCACCTATGATGATTATATGAAACAGTTGGATGGTTTTACCGCTTCTGAATATGATGCGGAAAGATGGATAAACCTTTTTAAAGAGGCAGGGGCAAAATATGCAGTTCTTACCTCCAAGCATCATGATGGTGTTGCTTTATGGAAGGGAGGTTTCGAGCATTACAACGTAGTGGATGATACCCCTGCAGGGGCCGCCAGGATACTAATTTACGAAAAGTAAACTCCGTGTTTGGCGGCTTCGCATGCCTTCCAACTGGCACTTTCTGAACAGACACACATATTGTAAAATTTTTTGCGAGTTTATAGACAAGTACCAAATAGCAAATCAGCTATTTGCGATCAATGAATTATATCTGCTAAAATACAGTAAACCAAAGTTGTGCGAATCATCTTATATCTTATATCTAAAAATCAAACGGTCTTTTGCATCAACACTCCGTTAAGCTTTTGCAGATGTCTGGTAAGGTAAAGACGCCCAATTTGGGCGTCTTTACCTCTTATAATAAAAACTTTGCGTCATTGCGTCCTCTGCGTTTAGGTTTTTTAACGGATTATTGAAGACACACTTCTTTCATCAAAATACTCATTCTGACATATCGGAACTCTGTCTTTGTCGGCTCCGCCGCTTGCTTGCAAGAAACCGGGTTCAGACAAGATTGATTTGTTGGGTCTCATATTGTAAATCTACGTTAGCAAATTATTCCCCTGCAACTCCAAAAACGCTTGTCTTTAGCAGACCTTTCTTCTTATTCTATACCGATTGTGGTTACTCCTTCCATGGATTGTATGAACTGCGAAGGCTGAAGTTTCGGTCTGACACCAACAACCTATTGCCTTATTACGCCTGATTGATTCCCTGCTTCCGGGAATAAAGAGTTTTCTGATGCGCAAGAAACCGCTGCAATCTTCTTCTTTGCTATCAAATGTTAAAAGTTATTTCTAAAAGTAAATATTTCATTGAATAAAAGCAAGTTAATTGACTTTTAAAGAAAAAAATTACATATAAGATTACATACTTTTACAAAAAATGAATAAAAGTTTGCACAAAAGAGATAAAAAATTATACATTTGTACATCGATAATTTCTATTTTAACCTTAAACAACAAAATCATTTGTTAGAAAAGTTATCAACATGGTTCTTCGCATTGATAAGGAGATGCGCGATTCTTTTAAAAGTTTGAGAATTAAGGAGAAAGTAAAGTATGTTAACGTTCATTTATTTTTTAATTTAAAATCTAGTCTATGAGGCGATTAAAAAGTTGTTTCCCCTTTGGAGAGGGAAAATGGAACAGCAAAATTTGTACATTGGCAATGGCCGTTTTCCTGGTCTTTGGCAGTGTTACATCGGCATTTGCTGATGTTAGCAAAGAAAATGATGTCAGTGACCTTAATGAACAACAGGCTCAAACGGTGACTGTATCGGGCCGGGTTCAGGATACTGCCGGCGAACCCATTCCCGGAGTCAACATTGTTGTTCAGGGCACTACGCAGGGTACTATAACCGACATGAATGGTGAATATTCTTTGGATGCCCCTGCCGATGGTACACTCATCTTTTCGTTTATCGGGTTCAATACACAAAACATCCCGATCGAAGGACGTACTACCATCAATGTTACGATGGAGGAGGAAACATTAGGACTTGATGAGGTGGTTGTTACAGCACTTGGGATTAAGAGGGAGACCAAAAAACTTGGTTATGGAATGACCGAAGTGACTGGTGATGAAATTGCCTCT
This sequence comes from Anaerophaga thermohalophila str. Valhall, assembly GCF_000250735.1. Classification (GTDB taxonomy): domain Bacteria; phylum Bacteroidota; class Bacteroidia; order Bacteroidales; family Marinilabiliaceae; genus Anaerophaga; species Anaerophaga thermohalophila_A. The sequence goes on along the minus strand of NZ_AHZV01000183.1, from coordinate 5,386 downwards.
ACCAATACCGTAAACCCCGTTCAGGCCCTTCAGGGAAAGTCTACAGGTCTTACTATCGGAGCTTCTGATGGCGGATTATTTGGTAACTCAAAGATTCAGATCAGGGGGGTTTCCGTGTTGAATTCGAATAACAACCAACCTATTTTTGTCATTGACGGGGTTATTCTTGACAATCCTGTATCTGATGCTTCTGCGGACTGGTCATCAAGTGCCAACGACTTTGGTAATATATTAAAGAATCTTAATCCCGATGACTACGAGTCGGTATCTATTCTTAAAGGTGCAGCCGCCACAGCCTTGTATGGTTCTCGTGGTATCAACGGAGCTGTGGTGATCACAACTAAAGATGGAGAAGGCGCACGAGGTATCGGAGTCTCCGTTACACAGTCTGTTGGTATAGACCATGTTTACAATCAACCTGACATTCAGTATGAGTTTGGGCCCGGAGCTCTTGCCGGTTATACCAACTATGGAGAAAAAGACGAAAATGGGAACTATTATCGGTTTTCTACTAACCAGTTTTATACTAATGCCGACGGTATACCTACCAAACGTGGACATCCCTGGGAATGGGCAGGCTTTGGTCCAAGGTATGATGGCCGTCAACTCGAAGATTATGACGGTTCAATGACCACATACAGCCCCGCCAAAGATAATATGCTGAATGCCTACGATACGGGTTTTAACAGTACTACAACAGTGGCATTGAAAGGCGGAAACGAGTATGGAAACTTTTATCTTTCCAACTCATACAATTACCGCGAAGGCACAATGCCTACCAATGAGTTTACCCGTAATTCTACCAAATTGGCAGCGACTTACAATTTTACCAACTGGTTGAGAGCTGATGCTTCGGTTGATTTTACCATATCTAAGCCAAAGAATCCGTGGAACGACCTGTCTCAGAATTTCTTCAGCGGAGGTTGGGCTAACTGGTATGATCCGGCCAAATGGAATAAACGTGATGTTTATCAGGCAGATCATGGGGGAGTTCCAAATTCTGCATACGGAGATAAATATGCCTATGTCCCTGGTAATGGTACATGGTTCTCCTATAATTTGAATGAAAATTTAAGAGAAGAACAAGTTACGCGTCCTATTATCCGGCTCACTGCTGATTTGAACGACTGGGTTTCCGTTACAGCTGAAGCCAATATGAACTATTATACCATTAAAAAGGAAGAAAAGAATCTTGGAACCGGTTATGCTAATGAAGGCGGTTATTATTCGCTTGGGCATGAAGAAAACGTGAACCAAACCGGAAAGCTTGTTTTTAATATAAACGGAAATCTTACAGATGACATTACTACCAGCACAATGATTGGTGGTGAGATATTTAAAGAGGAGAGCTCGTCATCCCGTGTTTGGACCGATGGCGGTTTGATCGTTCCCGGGAAATTTTACATTAACAACTCTAAGAAGACACAGCTTTCAGAAGCTTCGGTTTACGGAACTAAACAAATCAATTCACTCTATTTTCTTGCCAATTTCGGATGGCGGGACCAGCTTTACCTGGATGTAACAGGCCGTAACGACTGGTCTTCAGCACTGGTTTATACTGATGGTAGTGGAAATTATTCTTACTTCTATCCTTCGGTAAGTTCTTCATGGCTTTTCAGTGAAACATTGAGTCTGCCAAGTTGGGTGACTTTCGGTAAACTGAGACTTTCATGGGCACAAGTAGGTAACGATACTTCTCCCTATTTTATTAATCAGGGGTACAGCATAGGACGATATGAACTTGCAGATGGAAGTTTTGCTTATTCTAACGCACGTTCAACAACTTCTGTTGACCCCGAAGTTAAGCCCGAAAAGAAAAATTCACTTGAAGCCGGTCTCGACTTAAGATTGTTTAATAATCGTATCGGAATTGACTTGTCGGTTTATGATGAAACCATCAAAAACCAAATTGGTCAGGTCCCAATTCCTTATGAATCCGGTGTGGAAAATCTTCTTACCAACGTTGGTACCATGACAAACAGTGGTTTGGAATTAAGCCTGAGGGTTCAACCGGTAAGAACCAACGATTTTAAATGGACAAGTACTTTTAATTATTGGGATAATACTACAGAAATCAGTGATCTGCACGAAAATTACGGAGCTTACCGCGTGCTTGGCGGTTACGTAAATTATGGTAACTATCGCGTTGGTTCTGTTGCCTATGAAGGTGGAGAATATGGCGTATTGATGTCTGATATAAAACCCAGGGTGTGGGAATCGGATAACCCGAATGATCCGCGTAATGGAATGAAAATTCTTGTCTGGAACGATGGACGGCGCGGTGCTTATTACGAAAGAAGTTATGAAGTACAGAAAGTGGGTAAAATTCAACCCGATTTCGAAGGTTCGTGGAATAATGCATTCGAATATAAAGGCGTTACGCTTTCTGTTCTTTTGGATGCCAGATTTGGCGGCCACATGGCGTCATATTCTAACCGTTACGGTACAGCTTACGGATGGCTTGAGACTTCTCTCGATGGAAGGGATGCAGAACATGGCGGAATTGAATGGACTTCACAATACGACGATACGCAGGGAAGAACTTATGAAGACGGTGTGATTCCCGATGGTGTTTTTGCAGAAGGACAAACCGTTACCGCACCTGATGGAAGCACTGTTGATGTTGGTGGAATGACTTATCAGGAGGCATACGAAGCAGGTTATGTTGAACCTACACATGCCAGCTACTATACATATTTCACCAACTCATGGGGGCAAGGTGTTTTAAACGATAACTGGTACAATGAAGTAGAATATATCGCCTTGAGAAATATTTCCATCGGATATAATCTTCCAAAGAGGATAGCTGAATCATTTAAGGCGCAAAATGTTTATCTCTCTTTCAATGCAAGAAATCTTGGTTATTTGTATAACTCAATGCCCAATAACCTCAATCCTGAAAGCTTCCGTGGTACAACCAGTACCACCAGCTTCCTTGAAAGAGCTTTTATGCCTTATACGGCCAGTTATACATTTACGCTGAAAGTTGATTTTTAATCGATAAAAGATGAATGATATGAAAAGTATATATAAAATACTCATAGCTCTCTTTTTTGTTTTGCATGGGGATGCGACAAAGATGAGTTTGCTGAGTTAAACTCCAATCCTGCATCACTACAGGAACCGGATTTAAGGTTTTCTGTGACCAAAGCTGTTGAGCAGATGTTTGAAAATGACTATACTACATGGTTCTATAATAATTTTCAATATCTTTATCCGTGGACACAGATTACCACAGAGCAAGGTGGAAACTCACCTACTTTTAATGAGATGGAAAATTATGGAACCCAGAATATTTACCGGGAATTGTTTCCTCAAACAAGAGATATTCAATACCGTGTTGATAACATGGGCGAAGAGGAAAAATCGCGTTATGAGGTGCTCAAAGCGCTGACTTATCCTATTCAAATTTTGCCGGCTATGGCAAATTCAGATTTACTGGGTTCTATAATTTACAGCGAAGCAGGTAGGGCTCCTTTTACCAATCCTCCTTTAATTACGCCTAAATATGATTCCCAGGAAGCTCTGTATGATCTTTGGTTGTCGCAACTTGATGATGCAATTAGCATACTGACCAATGCCGAGAATCCAATTGATCTGGGTAAACAGGATGTTATTTACGGTGGCGATTATGGAAAATGGGCCAGGTTCTGTAATCTTTTGAAACTAAAAATTGCAGCCCGGCTTATTAATGTAGATCGTACAAAAGCGCTTTCAATAGCAGAAGAGGTTGCCAGTTCTTCTGCGGGTTATATGAATGCCCTCACCGATGATTTTGTTTATCACAGGGGCATTAAATATTACGGAACCGGAAATGATTTCTGGATTGGTTATGCCAATGAGGCCCTGGTGGATTTCTTATTACAGAATCGTGATCCCCGTTTGAGATTCCTCTTCGAAAAGAATGATTTTAATGCGGAAGTTGTTCAGGCTTTTATCGATGCCGGAGTGGATCTTCCGCCTTATGTAGAGCAATATGTAACACTTGACGGAGATGGTAATTTTGCAGGGTGGAGCGGTCCCGGAGAACCCTGGGTACGGTATCACGGTGTACCTATCGCACCTGATGAAACCCTCGACGGAGACAATGATATTTACTTCAATCAGGGAACACTTTATAAAATTTCCCTTGATGGAGTTGAAAAGACTTATTCAGCTACTTCTCTTTTCTCTGAAAAGTTAACGCGCACTACTTATGATTATACTTATCCCACAAAGCCCGGTGGGCGTGTTATCGAGTTGAAAGACAATGATCCTCCTTTGAAGGTGATCCTCGGATCTTCTGCTGAAACAAACCTCTATTTGGCTGAATTTAAACTTTTAGGGGCTAATATCCCGGGAACTGCCCAGGAGTATCTGGACAGAGGTGTTGAATTGTCTGTGACAAGAATGGATGCATTGGCTGAAAATAATCAATTCCCGTACTATAGCAATGATCCTGTATATACAGATGCTGAAGAAACGGAATTGGCTTCAACCAAAGTGAAAGAAGGTGAGCTTGCTAATCTTCTTTCACAGTCGGCTCTCGATCTTTCTTCTGGAGATGCTTTAGAGAAAGTTTACATTCAGCAATATATTAACTTTGCTGCTACTCCAAATGATCTTTGGACTTTGGTTCGCCGTGCCGGTATTCCAAAACGTGGCAGCACACTTTTACCGTGGCAGGAGTTTATTTCTTCGGGAACAGAAGAAACTGTTCCACGCCGCTTTGTTATTCAAACGCCTACAGAAGATAATCTGAATTACGAAAACCAGATGCAGGCTATAGAAGACCAGGGCTTTACTTCTGCTGTCAATGATCCTGAGGTACTTAACAGCGAAAGACTCTGGTTTGATGAAAACAACCCGCAATATGGTGCCGGACCTGTTGAGTAGTAGTTGATTTTAGGATTAAAGGTTAGTTTTTTGCAAGGGGTTTCTCAAAAAAGGGAAACCCCTTTTAGCATTTATTTATTCACAATCCTTTTGTGTTCTTTCGTTAATTTTTTTAATTTTCCGTGGTCAAAGGATTTTGAGTGATTTTTATACCGGCGGCCCAATCTGACTGTTGACGAAGATTAAGCGAAATACTGGTTTTAAGTGAGTTTTGATTTAATCGACTGATAATAATAGTTCTTTAAATTTTTTTAAAAAGGATATAATGAGTTCAAGCCTGGAAGTTTTTTCAGGTGCAGCTTTTATACTCAAATAATTTTTCTCGTGTTTAACACAACTAATAGAATTAATCATGGAAAACAGTAACAATTCAGGTGGTCTTAGCAGACGCCGTTTTTTGCGTAACTCCGCTGCCCTTGCAGCCGGTATGACAGTGATACCGAATGTAGCCATGGGCGGCGCATTAGGTCGAAGAGCCCCGAGCGACAAGCTGAACATTGCCGGAGTGGGT
>NZ_AHZV01000184.1 GCF_000250735.1 Anaerophaga thermohalophila str. Valhall | reverse complement strand
CTGAGGCTAAGGTTAAGGTTGAGAATACTCCATATAAGCCATATAAGAACACAAAGATAATAAGAATGGCAGCTTTCTCTATCCCTTCTTTAGCCTGCATTATTCATAAATTTTCGTCATGAGATGTTCAAGTATCCCAAAACAGAAGAAACCATAGAAAAAATTGATACAGGGAATAGTGAACTATTTTCAAATCAAATTTTTCGAGGACGTTTGTGTTTTGCCGATAATTGGGCATCATAATAGATAATTTATGAATAATGCAGGTTAGGTGAAGTGAAAAATCAATTGTTTTTTATTCGATTAATTGGTACTTTTATAATCGTCCATACTCTGCTGAAATTTTGCAATGCAGTACAAATTAATTGTTTGTATTTAAGGATGTTTGTTTTGAAAAATGCTGTGTATAAAAGCTGAGCGAAACGAGCATGGCAATGATTGCCATAAGAGAACATGTATAAGTTGTTGCATGCGAGTTCCATCTAACCTTAAAAATAAATTTTATACGGATAAATTATTTAATCTCTTGTATCTAAAAGTCTGATGGTATATTAAAAGAGCTATTTTCATTTAAACAGCAAAATAATAATGATAGAATACAGCAAAATAATAAAAAGAAATCCCGGGAAACGGTTTGGTAAGCCCTGCGTCCGGGATACAAGAATTACAGTCTATGATGTTCTCGGGTGGTTAGCTGCCGGCATGTCTTATGATGAAATTATTGATGATTTTCCTGAATTAACTACTGACGATATTAAGGCTTGTCTTGCTTATGCAGCTGACAGGGAGCATAAACTTCTTCATGCTTCATGAAATTGCTTTTTGATCAAAATATTTCGTTTAGGATTGAAAAGAAAATCAGTGATATTTTTCCCGGAAGTCTTCATGTTTCCAGTTGCGGATTATCAAATTGTGAGGATCAGGAAATCTGGGAATATGCTCTTAAATATCATTTTGCAATAGTTACTTTCGACTCTCGTCAATGAATATATATTTATATCTGCCAATGATAGACCTTATTTGTTCCGAAGATGGTTCTGTTAATAATGTCCGGGTTTTGGGGTCGTCACCATCGAGAAGCAAATAGTCCGTTGATTTTAAGATTGATTCGATCAATGTAGTTTTTCCTACCTGTCTTGCACCAACGACAACAATTGCTTTCCCCGAACCTGTTCGTTTGTTTATTTTGTCCGTCAAAAATCTACTATACATCTCTTTTTTCTGCAAAAATAATAATTTTTCGATATTTTATTCCCTAAATATCATAACAATCAGGGATTATGATCTCAAAATTTGCTTGCATTTACTCTGTGGGCCTCTGTGTTTACTCCGTGAAACTCTGTGAAACAAAAAAATACAGAGAACCAATCAAATAAGGGAAAAACAATTTATCCAAAACCGTGCGGCGGGGTACCCCTTTCAGGGGGTCAGGGGGTGCGCGAAGGGGGCAAGTTCACCACAGATTATCAATTATCAATGACCAATGATCAATAGAGGTTAAGGCTAAGGTAGAGGTTGAGAGAAGGAGATTTGCTATAACTTGCTAATTACCAATGGACCAATCAACCAGCAACCAGCAACAAGCAACCAGCACCCAGCAAACAAGCAACCAGCAACCAGCAAACAAGCAACCAGCAACCAGCAACCAGCAACAAGCAACCAGCACCCGGCAACCAGCACCCGGCACCCAGCACCCGGCAACCAGCACCCGGCACCCGGCACCCGGCAACAAGCACCCAGCATCAATAGAGGCTAAGACTAAGGTTAAGGTTAAGTTTGAGAATA
>NZ_AHZV01000185.1 GCF_000250735.1 Anaerophaga thermohalophila str. Valhall | reverse complement strand
CTAGATGATGGCAAATTCCAGTTTTGTCTTGAGGTTTAAGTTCTGGAAATAATGCATTACTTTGAAACGCCGCTGATTTAGCAGAATTAGTTGTAGCTATAAGTCTTTTATAACCATCGTGGTACTCTTGATTGCAAACATCTACAACCTGTTCAAAAACGTCATCTTTTAATTCCTCAAATGCATCAACTTCGGAAGCTATATTGTCACGACTAAATTGAGCTAAAGTCTCAGCAAAGTAGAAACAATTTCTAGAACGGTCGAAATGTGTTTTTAATTCATTATTTTCTTTGATATCATCAACTGTTTTTACATTTTCCTTTGAATAATCTTGATATGCTTCAAAAAGTTGAGTTACATAATTAATCTCTCTGTCCGAGATTAATTCACTAACCTCAATTTTTAAATTTCTCTTTTTGTTTAAACCACCTCCGAAATAGTAAGGGTAAATTGATGTAGTCTGAAATTGATTTATAAAATCAACTGGTTCAAGAGTATGTATAATAGAGAAATCAAAATCGTTTAAATACTTCTCTAATTCCAGTGTTAAAGAATCATCTTCTTTTTTCGTAATGTTTCCTTTAATTTTTGAATTCCATTCTTTAATCAGATTACTCTTTAGTTTTTTCTCGTCTTTGATTAAATCAAGTAAGGATGGACTTATGCCTTGCGGAGAAACAAAATAGTACTTTTGAGGAATACTGTAATGCTTGTAAAAAGTATAGAAAACAAGCTTTGCAAATTCAAGTCTAATGCTTGAATAAGTTAATTGTTTTGAATAATGTTTGCATTGAAACAAATCAAATTTATCATTTTTAAAATCATGATAGCCACAAATATCACGTCCCTTATCTCCAGCTCCTCCTAGCTGTAAAACTATTTCATAATTATTCTTTAAATAATCCTTTACCCAATGTGAAATAATTTCCTCGTAAGTATCTTCATCTATCAATTGTAGTCTTTTTATGGGAGGTATAAGTTTACCAACCAACAAATCTGTGTTTGAGATTCGATGAATCATCTTTGGTTCTGGTATGTCTATTTTTTCTATACTCATACTCTCATTTTCGCTTTGCGCGCAGGCAAAAATTTGGCTCTTTTGCAAGCTGAGGCATCAGCTTGTGGGGTAGAGCTTGCAAATGTGCCAAATGTGCGTTGGCATTTTTTAGTTCGGTCTTTCATATGTTGCACGGTCTTTTCTTAGCATGAAACACAACG
>NZ_AHZV01000186.1 GCF_000250735.1 Anaerophaga thermohalophila str. Valhall | reverse complement strand
TTCTACTTTAACAGATTAAAATAATCACTAAAAAAACGCTTAATTAAATGTCGTTATTGTTTTATAATTTGCAGTATTTTAGTATCTTGCAGGTGAAATTAAGAACAAAATTCAAGTTTGCAATGTGTAACGGGCGAAAAACTTAAAAAAATTTACGGATAATGGTAAAACACTGCTATCGGTTAACGACCGTCTTGAAGTGTATCTATCTGAATTCCAGCATTATTTCAGAAACAAAACAAAATCTAACTTCGACAAAGCCACTCAATACGTCGAAGGTTTAGCCTTGAGCGATTTGAAAAACATCGAACGCATCACAGAGACATTGAACGCAGACTATCACAAGATGCAGCATTTCATTACGGAGTCCAATTGGGATGCGAGGGCTGTCATCGATCAAATAGCAAATCAGGTAGACCAATCACTCCCAAAACAGAAATTAAAAGGGTTGCTCATAGACGAAAGCGGATGGGTAAAAAAAGGCGACAAAAGTCGGTGTTGACCACCAGTATTGCGGCAACGTCGGGAAAACTGCAAACTCTCAGGTAGCGGTTTTTGGTTGCTTGTGCACCGACAAATATGCAGCGCTGGTCGACACGAGGCTGTACCTTCCAAAGTCATGGTGCAACAACAGCGCCAGGTGCGAAACTGCCGGCATCCCTGAGCAAGACAGGGTTTTCAAGACAAAACCCGAACTGGCGACAGATATAGTGAAGCACCAACTGGAGATGGGCATCGAGTTCGATTACGTTGGAGGGGATGGACTTTATGGTAACGACCTTGCGTTTACTCGTTCGATAGAGGATATGGGGTTGGTGTACATGCTTGACATCCATAGCGATCAAAAAATCCATCTTGAAAAACCCGAGCTATATGTCCCCCAACGAAAGAGCAACCGTGGGCGGACACCGAAAAGGTTGAAGGCAAGCACACCGTCAGTAAACGCCAACGAATATATAAAAACGCTCACAAACAAAGACTGGAAGAAGCTTGATATTCGTGATTCTGCAAAGGGAAAGCTGAAGGGATCGTTCCATTTCAAGACAGTTTACATTTGGGACAAGACAAGCGATGCTGTTGAGAAACGGTTGCTGGTCATCTCTAAAAGAAAGACAAAGCAGGGGGTAGAAATAAAATATTCGTTCACAAACGCAGAACTTGCTCAATACACATATCAGGCGCTTGCCTACATGCAGGCACAACGTTTTTTCATCGAGCATAGCTTCAAGGAGCAAAAACAGATTGTAGGCATGGACCAGTTCCAAACCCGAAAATGGCTGTCATGGCATCACCAGGTAGCACTCAACATGCTGGTAGGCAGTTTTATGTTGAAGGAAAAACTATT
>NZ_AHZV01000187.1 GCF_000250735.1 Anaerophaga thermohalophila str. Valhall | reverse complement strand
TTAAAAAAAGGCTAACATATTCATTGGTTAGCCTTTATCCGATATATTTTTTAGTTTTCTCAAAAATTAAACTTGCATCAGAAAATTTTTAAGCTCACTTTCTTCCCTAATGTTTAGATACTTAACAAACGTTGCATGTTTTACACTATTAGTTGCTGACTTTTCAACTTTTTCAATCATCGAATTCACGTGATTCGAAACATTAACATAAGTTAAGTCAATACCTTCATTGGATAATTTATTTTGCAATGAGACAAGCTGATGTGCTGCCGCACGGGATAAAAAGTCAATATCACTGAAATCGACACTATAATTTCTTCCCTTTTTTAATCGTTTAATTACGAGGTCTATTGAGGACCGACTATTAATCTGATTAAAAAAATACTTCGAAAGTTTTATATTTTTTCTTCTATTTTCCATAGTGTTAAATTAAACGTAAAGATTATCAAAAAGTTTAATTATTCAACAAAAGAGTATATTCCAAAATTGTCATCGTAGTTTCCGCAAGGAATTCTAAACATCACCAAAGTTCCATCATAATGACATTGAAAATCTAATAAATTATAATCAATCATCAAGCCATTGCCAGAAAACATTACAAATTTTCCTTTCAATCCTTTTAATAAAATTTCTCTCGAAGTATGCACACCATATCCTCGTTCATGCTGGTCTTTTGTAGATTCTCCCTTAATTACATATTCTACAGCCTCTAAATGATTTTCGATATGTGAATAATCTTTTTCACCTCTGTATTTCTTGTAGGATTGTAATAAGCCTATTCCTGCATCAGCGATGCACAAATCCAAGTAACCTTTTTGAGGATAATATTGAAAAGATATCCAACCATATTCTGCTCTGGAATGGTCAACTATATTATCCGAAATTTCCGATAACAAATAACTTATTGCTGATTTGTAATTTGCCGGCATCCCAGTAATACTACCAATCATCAAATTTGCATGTGAAATCACATTGTTCCTGGTCTGAGTTGCATCGTCGTTTTTTAATGTTGAAAATCGAATCAGAGGTAAATAAGATTTACATTTGTATGCATCTAATAATTGTTCCCACTCTTCTATGACTTCTGGCTTTAGACCAAAAGGGAAATATTGATAATTCAAATAACCTGTTGAACCAATATTAACTGCTCGGTATTTTGGATTACCTTCTAAAAAAGCAGCAAAAAATATTCCAAGTAAAGGTGGACTAAACTTATAAGTACAAAAATCCAACTCAATTATTTCATCATTAAATTTTAGGCCATTAACCTCAATAAGAAAATCCCTAATACTTAATAATTGATTTCCTATACCATCATCTCTTGTTGTCCTGATAATCATGGATAAACAAACTCTTTTATTTGTTACCAATTTACAATAAAAAAATGAAAGTGTCTGCATCAATACAAAATGCCAAAATGCCACAACGGTATTGTATTCAAAAACCCATATTCAATATCATCCATAACAACAAACGCATTTTTCCTCAGTTGCGCAATCATCCCCGCTTCCTCAATAAAAAGGCAAATATCA
>NZ_AHZV01000188.1 GCF_000250735.1 Anaerophaga thermohalophila str. Valhall | reverse complement strand
CACAAAGCTGTTTTTACAGTATATGTGTCTGTTCAGAAAGAGCCAGTTGCAGTGCCTGCCCCGATATCATCGGGGGCAAGTGCAACACAGCAAATGGTACTTTATGGACACACACTTATTCAACCCGTTGATTTGAGTTTTTAATGGCAGCCACGAAGGTTCCATTAATAACAGGTTTACTCGCTACAAACTTATTGTGCTGATCGGATAACAACACTTTTAATTCTTCTTATGCTCGTCTCACCTTAGGTTGAGACCAAAGAAGAAAAGTGATTTTTTTAGGAGATGGGAGGGGCGCGAAGTGAAATGTTCGTTTGTATTCGGTTCGAAGTATGTGGCGTTTCTCTGCTAAGAAACAGAAGTTTTTCAAAGACAAAAAATTTGAAGACCGGCGGATTATTGCGGAACCATTGACCAAGACTGGAAAAGTAGAAATAACTAAACGCGTTATGATCGTGATTTGTTCCGCTTCGATCTCCATTGTCGCTGTTCTGACCAGGCGCTTTTTGTGTAAAGGGATGAGCATGAACCACTCTTGTTCCGTCTTCAAGGACATGAGTGTGCAGAAAGAGGGCATATGTCACAATTATCAGTCCGTGAGCCAGAAGAAGGGCAAGACCAACAGATTGTTTTTGCAGTGGTAAACGCCAATATGAGTACAACTTTCTCATCGGTTGCAAAAATAATTACAACGGTTTTTCTGTCCAATCCCTAAATGTTGGCATTTTTATCCACCCGATTTTTTTGTTTGTGTATATCCGTTCTTATGGAGATATTCGATGATTCGCTCGCGGAAGTCGCCCTGAATAAGTATTTCACCGTTTTTAGATGAACCACCGGCCCCGCAGATACCTTTCAGTGTTCTCCCTAAATCTTGCAGGTCTGATTCTTTACCTTCGAATCCGGTAATCAATGTTACGGTTTTTCCCTTACGGTTTTTCCGGTCCAGCAATACCCTTAGGTTTTGTTTTTCCGGGGGAAGTGTTTCCGCTTCTTCTTTTTCGATAAAATCGTCGGGATTAAAATCCGGGTCTGTACTGTAGACCATTCCCCCCAAATTTTTTTTCTTCTTTTTACTCACAATTCTTCGTAAAATTATATAACAACTTGTCAATTAGAAGTAAGACACTGACAATTCAACATTCAACACCTATTCAGGTTTAGGCTAAGGTAAAGGTTGAGTAACACAAGCAATTTGAAACCCTAACCTAACCTGGACAAGCCAGAACC
>NZ_AHZV01000189.1 GCF_000250735.1 Anaerophaga thermohalophila str. Valhall | reverse complement strand
GATGTAAATAATTTATTATTAATTATTTAAGTGTTATTCAGCAGACCCTGATTGGTAATTGGTAATTGAAAAATCTGTGATATCTGTGGTGAATTACTAGTCTCAGCCTTTAACCTCAACTTCAGCCTCAGCCTCAGCCTCAATCTCAATTGTTCATTGAAAAGATTCTTCGTCGTACTTCCTCAGAATGACAAAAGAGGCCTCCTGTCATTCTGAGCGAAGCGAAGAATCTCATCTTCTAACCTCTAACCATCTATCTAATTGATCATTGTTCCTTGAAATAATCTGTGTTCATCTGTGATATCTGTGGTGCACTCTCTACCTCAACCTCAATCTTAGCCTCAACCTTAGTCTCAACCTCAATCTGCTGGTTGCTGGTTAATTGGTTAATTCGTTAATTGATCATTGATAATTGATCATTGGTAATTGATCATTGGTAATTGGTAATTGATAATTGATAAATCTGTGTCGCCCGGCTATGCCGCTTGCTTGCAAGGATCTGTGGTGCACTCTCAACCTCAACCTCAACCTCAGTCTCAACCTCAGTCTCAGTCTCAGTCTCAATCTCCAAAAATTTCTTTTTATAGTAAAGATCAGATAAAATTGTTTTTTTTGTAAAACCTTAGTAGAATCTGATTTTTAGGAATTATATGGATCCTTTGCTAATACTTTCCCTTCTGGGTATCTATTTTGTTATCCTTATTGCCATTTCGGTTGTTACAGGCCGGAAGGCCGATAATGAGAGTTTTTTTCTGGGCAATCGCCGGTCGCCATGGGTGGTTGTTGCCATTGGAATGGTGGGAGCTTCACTATCGGGGGTGACCTTTGTGTCGGTTCCGGGCTATGTTACATCCGTTGGATTTACTTATATGCAAATGGTTGCCGGCTTTTTTGCCGGCTATATCGTCATTTCGTATGTTTTACTGCCATTGTATTACCGCTTGCAACTGACATCGATATACACTTATCTGGGTGATCGTTTTGGAGGTAATTCATACCGGTCGGGTGCAATACTTTTCATGACCAGCAAAATTGCAGGTGCTTCGGCGCGACTCTATTTAATGGCTGTGGTTCTGCAAATTGCCTTGTTTGACGAAATGGGAGTATCGTTTGCTTTAACGGTGGCCGTTATGATTCTTCTGATTTGGTTCTATACTTTCAGAGGAGGCATAAAAACCATAATTTGGACAGATGCGCTGCAAACCATTCTTTTTGTAGTGGCGGTAATCGTCACCATTTATCATATCGGAAACGAAATGGGAGCAGGGCCTTCAACTCTTTTCAGATATATCAGGGAAAGTGAATTTTTTGATGTGTTTGAGTTCGACGACTGGCGATCTCCTCAACATTTTACCAGGCAGTTTTTGTCGGGGGTTTTCATTACAATAGTGATGACAGGTCTTGATCAGGATATGATGCAAAAAAACCTGAGCTGCCGGACTCTAAAAGAAGCTCGTAAGAATATGCTCTCTTATGGGTTCGCATTCATCCCGGTAAATCTTTTGTTCCTTTCGCTGGGGGTTTTGCTGGTTGTTTTTATGCGGTTCAGAGGGATTGAAATGCCTGATCGCGCCGATGATATTTTTCCTCTGGTTGCTACAGGTGGTTATTTGCCGGTAACTGTTGGAGTATTTTTCTTCCTTGGGTTGATGGGGGCGGCAATGTCGAGTGCCGACTCTGCTCTGACATCGCTGACTACCTCATTCACTGTAGATATTCTGGATATTAATAATTTTTCTCCGTCAGCTGCAAAAAACACAAGAATACTTGTACATTTGGTATTTGCAGTCATTGTTGGTGTCGTAATTTTAGTTTTCAGAGCCATCGGGCAAGACAGCATAATTGACGTCATCTATACGCTTGCCGGTTATACTTACGGCCCGCTTTTGGGACTATATGCTTTTGGTTTGTTTACCCTTAGAACTGTACGAGACGGGGTAGTACCCTGGATAGCTGTATTGGCACCTGTTTGTACAGGTATCTTAGATTTTAATTCTTTTGAATGGTTTGGCTTTCATTTGGGGTATGAAAAATTGATGCTTAACGGTGCGATGACATTCATCGGGCTATGGATATTTTCTTCGGGGAATAAATAAGTGTAGTCTTAAAAGCATCTTTGAGCCCGGTCTTAAAAGCATCTTTGTTGCCAAACTCTGTGTTGTTTTAAATTTTTGCATCCTTATTAACAGCAGGTTAATTCCTGTACTAAAATTTAAAACGCCTTGATTTTGACAAAAATATGCTTTTTATACCGCACTCATCTTTGTTGCCAAACCCTTTGTTGTGGTAAACGTATCTATGTTAGAATTATTAAGTTGTTAATTATTAGGTTATTGGAATGTTATTGGTTTTATTACATCATCTAACAATCTAACGATCTATTGGAATGACAGATTGGCATTGAATTGTGAATTGGTTCTGTTTTTGATGGTTAAGGAATGAGCCTGCCGGGAAAGAATTTTTTGAGGCAGACTCCGGAATAACATGTTTTGGTTACGGGCAGGTATCTGGCCGATAATGTCCAATATCTAATATCTAACATCTAACATATATTTTATGAGAAATTTAAAACTATTTTTTCTGGCAATAATTGCAGTTCCTTTACTTACCGGTTGCGGGTATAACCAGATGGTGGAACTGGAAGAGAATATTGATGCTCAGTGGTCGCAGGTAGAAAATGTTTATCAGCGGAGAGCCGATCTTATTCCAAACCTGGTGAACACTGTGAAAGGCTATGCCGAACATGAGCAGGAAACGCTTCAGGCTGTAGTTGAGGCCCGCTCCAAAGCCACAGGAATTAATTTGTCTGCCGATCAGCTAAACGAGCAGACACTTCAGAATTTTCAGAAAGCACAGGAAGGATTGTCATCTGCTCTGTCAAGACTTATGGTGGTGGTTGAACGTTATCCGGATTTGAAGGCCAATCAGAATTTCCGTGACCTTCAGGCCCAGCTCGAAGGAACGGAAAACAGGATTGCTGTTGAACGCAGAAAATTTAATGAGGCTACCAGAGCCTACAACACGTATATCCGGAAATTTCCTCAAAATATAATGGCCGGGATTTTTAACTTCGAGCCACGACCCTATTTCGAGGCAGAAGAAGGTGCAAGCGAGGTTCCTGAAGTACAGTTCTAACAATAAATATCACTATCATGGCCATTAATATGTTTACAGAAGAACAAAAAGCCGGGATTGTTAATGCCATAAAAGAGGCAGAGTTGAACACATCGGGTGAGATTCGCGTGCACATTGAAAAGAATTGCCCGGAGGATGTGTTGGACCGGGCTGCTTTCATTTTCGAAAAGTTGAAAATGCACAAGACTAAACTGCGAAACGGGGTGCTTTTTTATCTTGCTGTTAAAGACCGGAAATTTGCCATCCTTGGCGATGCCGGAATTAATGCCAAAGTTCCTGAAGGGTTTTGGGACAATATAAAGGATACCATGCTCAACCATTTTAAAAACGGAGAGTTTGCCCGCGGCCTTTCGGAAGGTATCAAAATGACCGGTGAGCAATTAAAAGAACATTTTCCGTGGAAAAGCGATGATGTCAATGAATTGTCGGACGAAATCTCTTTTGGGAATAAAATCTAATAATCTAATCTATGATACGTTTATCCGCAATATTCATTTTTCTGGTTTTGGTTGTATCGGGAATGGCAGGACAGGAATTTCCGGAACGCCCTGAACCGCCGCGACTTGTAAACGATCTGGCAGGAGTTCTTGATCCTGCTGTAGAGAGTACTTTTGAACAGGAACTGGTAAGTTTTGCCAGACAGACAAGCACCCAAATTGCCGTGGTGACCATTAGTGATCTGGGGGGTTACGATGCCGCCGGCTATGCTTTTCAGTTGGCCGAACAATGGGGTATTGGTCAAAGTGACAAAGACAACGGTATTCTGATACTGGTACAACCGAAAACGTCTGAACAGCGAGGTCAGGCATTTATAGCCACGGGCTACGGGCTGGAAGGCGTTGTACCGGATGCAGTGGCAAACAGAATAGTAGACCAGGAAATGATTCCCCGGTTTAAGAATAATGATTATGCCGGAGGTATTGCAGCGGGTGTTTCTGTTTTAATGGAACTTACCCGGGGAGAATATACGGCTGATAAATATATGGAAAGAACAGACAGTTCCGGCGGACTCTTCGGGGGATTGGGTATAATTGTTATCTTATTCATCATTTTTTTAACCTCAATTGGGCGACAAAAAGGCCGGCACAGCTCCATCGGGCACGATCTGCCGTTTTGGGTATTGTTGTCTATGCTGGGGTCCGGTCATCGAAGCCATTCGGGAAGCTGGGGTAGTTTTTCTTCCGGGACAGGCTCCTTTGGCGGAGGATCAGGAGGCGGTTTTGGCGGCTTTGGCGGAGGCAGTTTTGGCGGTGGCGGTGCCGGTGGAAGCTGGTAGTGAGAAAACTAAGGAATTGTCGAAAAGTGAGATTAATTAGTGTCTGTCCTTGAAGTACCATTTGTTGTGTTACGCTTGCCGCCAAAATACTTATTTACGAAAAGTAAATTTCGTTTTTGGCGGCTCCGCAAGCCTTGCAACTGGCACTTTCTGAACAGACACATGATAAGTAGGAAACTTTTCCAACTTAATAGTCTTGCACTAATTAGTGCCTTTCTCAATACTAAGTTAAACTTTTACAGATACTTGGTAATTAATTGTTTACATAATTATTGGCATAAACCACAACTCTCCTGAAATAATAACTTTGCGTCATTGCGTCTCTGCGTTTAGGCTTATTTTAACTGACTATTGCTTATTTATTATGCAGCCAATTTTATTCCTATACCTACTGCGCAGTGCTTATGCCATGATATGTTTTTTACAGTTCACTGTCAACAAGAATTCTTCCGCAATATTCGCAAACAATCACTTTTTTGCGTGACTGAATGTCTAACTGACGCTGGGGTGGAATTTTGTTGAAACAACCCCCGCAGGCATCCCGTTCAACCGTAACCACCGCAAGTCCGTTTCGAGCATTTTTCCTGATTCGCTTGAAGGCTGTTAACAATCGATCATCAATATCCTTTTCAATGTCTTTGGCTTTTTTCTTTAGCTTTTCTTCATCTTCTTTTGTGTCGGAGACGATATTGTCGAGTTCCTTTTTCTTGCTTTCAAGGTCCGATTTGCGTTCTTCAAGAAAGGCCTGTGAGTTGGCAACCGCTTCCTGTTTGGCTTTCATCTCGGTCTCGAACTCACTAATGCGTTTTTTGCACAGCTCTTTTTCGAGGTTCTGATATTCAATTTCTTTGTTGAGAGATTCAAATTCTCTGTTATTACGAACACTTGACTGTTGAGATTCATATTTCTTGATCAGAAGATCGGCTTCCTTAATGCCGTTCTTTTTTCCTGAATGGCATTGTTGAGGTTTTTGATCTCTGCATTAAGATTATGAATCCGGGTTTCCAGTCCTTCAACTTCATCTTCCAGATCCTGTACCTCCAGCGGCAGTTCCCCTCGAAGCGTCCGTATTTTATCAATCTCGGTCATTACTTTCTGGAGGTTATACAGGGCGCGCAATTTCTCTTCCACGCTTATCTCTCCGGTATTTGTCTTTGTATCCATTTTTGCCATGCTGCTAAAAATATTTAATGGGATTGGTTGAAACTTTCGTCAAACGGACTGCAAAATTAGGGAATTTTTTTGTAAGTAACTCAAAAAAAACTTCTTTAGTAAACTGTTCGCTTTCATAATGCCCGATATCAGCAATCACAATTTTCCTGTCTGCTTCCTGATACTGATGGTATTTAAAATCGGAACTCACAAAAATATCTGCTCCTTTTCTGATGGCATCTTTTAAAAGAAAACTTCCGGAACCTCCGCAAACGGCTATTCTTTTCACCGGTTTACCGGAAAGTTCTGTATGCCTGATGCATTCGGCGCCGGTACTTATCTTGATTTTCTTTAAGACCTCTTCTTCGGTGCGCGGTTCTTTTAAATCTCCAATGGCACCGAAACCAACCTGTGGCCATTGATTTTCAAGTGGATAAAGATCGTAGGCAACTTCTTCGTATGGGTGACTCTCAAAAAGAGCCTTTAGAACTTTGTTTTTAAGATGTGCCGGTAGAATCGTTTCAATACGTTCTTCCTTTTCATAATGTATAGTGCCTTTGTCGCCGACAAACGGGTTTGTATTTTCTCCGGCCCTGAAAGAACCTCTGCCTTCCAGGTTATAGCTACAACTATCGTAATTTCCGATAACACCTGCTCCTGCATCAAAAATCGATGCGCGTACTTTTTCGGCATAGTCTGCCGGGACGAAGGTAACCAGCTTTATCAGTAATCCCGGGCGGGGAGATAATACTTCAACGTTGGAAAGCCCGATTTTTTTGGCCAGAATTCCGCTTACTCCGTGTTCTACACTGTCGATGCTCGTGTGTGCCGAATAGATGGCAATGTTTTTTCGCACCGCTTCCATAAATATTCGTTCGGGGTGCGTTTTGCCGGTAAAACTTTTAATTCCTTTCAGAGTGACAGGATGGTGGGCAATGATCAGGTTATCGCCATGCGCAACAGCATCTTCTATAACTTCTTCGGTGACATCGAGCGTGATGAGTACACCGTTTATTTCCATCTCCGGGTTACCGGTCTGAAGGCCGGAGTTGTCATAATCTTCCTGAAAAGCCGGGGGAGCAAATTGTTCTATCTCGGAAATGATGTTTTTCAGCAATACCATAAATGTCCGCAGACTAAATGTTTTCTTTGATTTCCACAAGCAATTGTCTGATGTCCTGAAGCCTTTTTACCACTTCAAAGTTATTCTCGGTGCCCTCCTTGTTCTCTTTCAGCTTTTTTTGAGCACCTTTCAGCGTCATTCCCCTCTCTTTTACAAGATGATAGATCAGGTGAAAATTATCAATGTCTTTTTGGGTGAACAAGCGGTTTCCCTTTTTGTTTTTGTGTGGTTTAATAATGTCAAATTCCTTTTCCCAAAAGCGAATAAGCGAAGTGTTGACATCAAAAATTTTTGCCACTTCCCCTATCGAATAATACAACTTTTCTATTTTAGGCTCTTTGTAAGGCATTATCGCTGAATTTAAGGTATACTGAAACGAATGCGGATTACCCGATACGAGTTCCATTCGACCAATAACTTAGACAAATTTTATACTGATGAAAAATAAGAATTGCTGCCTGAAAAATTACGGGCAGCAATTGCAATTATAATTCATTTTTTCGTGGACTGCAAGTATTTATTGATGAACTAATTTAGCCGGGCTAAATTACCAACAGTTTAGTCAAAAGTCTGATTGCTGTTACTGGCAATATGAATCATCTTTTCATATTGCTCCGGTGTCAGATCATGGAAGTAATAATGAGCCGGATTTACCGGTCTGCCTTTCACGCGTACTTCGTAATGGAGATGAGGTGCGGTTGATTTGCCTGTGTTTCCGACATATCCGATAACATCGCCACGCTTAACTTTTTGTCCGCGTTTAACATTAAATTCGTGCATGTGGGCATAAACGGTTGAATAACCAAATCCGTGATCAATCTCTATATGGTTTCCATAACCGCCGTTCGACCGGACAATCCTTTTAACAACACCATCGCCGGTAGCATAAATTTCTGTCCCGGTAGGGGCCGAGAAGTCCATTCCTTCATGAAATTTCTTTACTTTATATATGGGGTCTATTCTCCAGCCGAAACCAGAGGCGGTTCGTCGCAGGTCATTGTTGGAAATGGGTTGAATGGCAGGCGTACAACGTAACATTTCTTCTTTTCTCAGCGTAAGGTCTATGATTTCGTCGAATGATTTGCTCTGAACGTAGAGCTGTTTCATAATAACATCCAGTTTTTCCGAGGTATTGATAACCAGGTCTGCATTATCAAGATTTTCGAGATGTTTATACCTGTTCATACCACCAAATCCTGCACGTCTTACGGAGTTGGGAATAGAGTCGGCCTGGTATATTACCCGGTAAATATTTTCATCACGTTGTTGTATGTCGTCAAGTACAATCTGGATTTGTTGAAGCTTTTTGTCCATTATTTCATATTGCGACTGGAGGCGCGAATTTTCTCTTTCCAGCCTTTTTTCTTGTGGACTGTCGAAAACATAAGAATACCCAAGGAAGTAAAAAACACCGAGTACGGCAGAAGATAAAGAGAAGGTGAAGAATCTTCGAAGCTTGTAGCGGAAGCCTCGTTCTATTGGCTCGTAAGTTAACGTTTCCGGATTGTATTTATACTTTACTTTTGACATACGGTAATGTTTTGTTGTCCAAAAATAGAAAAAAATGTTTTCAATACCTATTTGTTAGATGTTTAATCTATTTTTGTGGCCTGGGATTACATTGGTATTTTGTAATTCCGTTTTTATATGATTTAAATAATTGCTCCTTTTGGGTAATTATATATATTTGTTTTTTAGAAAATTATGGCCCATGATCAAAGAGAAAAAAGTGAAATTTGACAAGTATTTTACGAACAAAAACTAAAAAGGTTTAATTTTTTTGGTAAAAAGTTATTATTTCCGAAGATTTTATCAATTGACAGTTTATGAGAGCAACAGAGGTACGAAGGAGATTTTTTGATTTTTTCAAATCCAAACAACACATAATTGTAGCATCTGCTCCTATGGTGGTGAAGAATGATCCGACTCTTATGTTTACAAATGCGGGGATGAATCAGTTTAAGGACATCTTTCTGGGTAACCGAAAAACTGAGCATCCACGGGTTGCTAATGCGCAAAAATGTTTGCGGGTATCGGGTAAACATAATGATTTGGATGAAGTGGGACATGACACTTACCACCATACTATGTTTGAAATGTTGGGAAACTGGTCTTTTGGCGACTACTTTAAAGAAGAAGCCATTGACTGGGCATGGGAATTTTTGACCAAAGAACTGGGAATTGATAAGGACAGACTGTATGCTACCGTTTTTGAAGGTGATGAAAATGATAATATAAAGCGTGATGAAGAAGCAGCAAAGGCCTGGCGAAAATATTTATCGAAAGAGCATATCATTGACGGAAACAAGAAAGATAATTTCTGGGAGATGGGAGATACAGGCCCATGCGGCCCCTGTTCAGAAATTCACATAGACCTTCGTGACATTCATCAGAGAAAGAGCAAACCGGGTTATGAACTGGTTAATAAAGACCATCCGGAAGTCATTGAGATATGGAACCTTGTATTTATTCAATATAACCGCCGAGCCAATGGGGAATTGGTAGCCCTGCCGCAAAAACATGTGGACACAGGGATGGGTTTCGAACGTTTGTGCCGGGTACTCCAGGGAAAGCGTTCGAACTATGATACCGATATTTTTCAACCGATAATACGGCAGATTGCTGCTTTTACCGGTGTCGAATATGGGGCTTCGGAGGAAACGGATATTGCCATGCGGGTGATTGCCGACCATTTGCGTACCATTGCTTTTTCAATTACCGATGGTCAGTTGCCTTCGAATAATAAAGCCGGCTATGTTATCCGGCGAATTTTAAGACGCGCCGTGAGATATGGATATACTTTTCTGAACGTGCGCCGGCCTTTTATGAGCGGACTTATTCCTGCTTTAATTGAGGTGATGGGGGATGCCTATCCCGAATTAAAAGCCCAACACGAACTCATCGATAAGGTCATTCACGAGGAAGAAGAATCTTTTCTGAAAACCCTTGAAACAGGAATTACGCTTCTCGATAACATTATTGAGCAAACCCTTGGTAATAACTACAAAGTGGTGAGCGGCAAAGTGGCCTTTGAGCTTTATGATACCTATGGTTTCCCTCTTGACCTTACCGAACTGATTCTCTCAGAAAAGGGCCTTGTTGTCAATCGTCAGGAGTTTGACAGGGAAATGGAAGCTCAGAAAGCCCGTGCCCGCAATGCCGCGTCGGTAGAGACGGGCGATTGGGTGGTTTTGAGAGACGACAATGAGGAGGAGTTCGTGGGATACGATTTTCAGGAAACGGAAGTTTATATTACCCGTTATCGAAAAGTAAAAGTAAAGAATAAAGATCAATATCAGCTTGTGTTTAATATTACGCCATTCTATGCTGAAAGTGGCGGACAGGTTGGTGATTCCGGATTTATTCAGAACAGTAATGAAAAAATTGCCATTCTTGACACAAAGAAGGAAAACGATCTCATTATTCATATTAGCAATCAACTACCCTCTGCCATTGAAAATACTTTTCAAGCTGTTGTGAACCTGGACCGAAGGCGTTCAGCAGCCTGCAATCATACTGCCACCCACCTTTTGCACAAGGCTTTAAGGAAAGTTCTTGGCAATCATGTTGAGCAGAAAGGTTCATTGGTACACCCCGATTATCTGAGATTTGATTTTTCTCATTTTCAAAAGGTTTCCCCGGAGGATATCCGTCAAATTGAGAAATTGGTCAATGCCGATATTCGGGCAAATATTAAACGGAAAGAGCACCGTGAAGTTCCCATTGATAAAGCCCGGGAGATGGGTGCCATTGCCCTCTTTGGCGAAAAATACGGTGATGTGGTTCGTACCATTGGCTTTGGTGAATCTGTGGAACTTTGCGGTGGAACCCACGTGGATGCTACCGGCGAAATAGGGTTTTTCAGGATCATTGGCGAATCGTCCGTTTCGGCCGGTATTAGGAGAATTGAAGCGGTATCGGGCATTAAAGCTGAAGAACTTGCCTATGAACACAACGATTTGATTGATGAGATTGCCGCAATGGTAAAGAGTAAAGGACAGCTTCGTAAAAACATCGAAAACCTGATCAGTCAAAATTCCAGTCTGTCAAAGCAGTTGGAAAACATGATGCAAAATCTCCTGAAGATTGAAAAACAGGGGATTATCGATGGTGCCCGTGATTTGAATGGTGTCAAAGTGATCACCGAAGTTGTGAAGCCCGAACTTGGTGGTAATCTAAAAGACCTTGCCTTCCAACTCAGGAATGAAATCGGTGGAGATATGGTTGCTGTTTTGGGTGCAGAAGTAAAGGGAAAACCCCAGCTTGCAATCATTATTTCGGATGAATTGGTTGATGCCGGCAAATTAAATGCCGTAGATTTGGTAAGAAGTATTTCCGGTGAAATAAGCGGGGGAGGAGGCGGGCAGCCATTCTTTGCCAGTGCCGGAGGGAAAAATGTGCAGGGGCTCTCATCTGCTGTTGAAAAGGCAGAACGCCTGATTGAAGAAAAACTCACCAGTAGAGGTTAACTCCCCTGAAGATTAAATTTTGTTGCGATGAGGATAACCAGAACATTTGATTTGCTGGATAATCTCAGACAGAATCACAACAAGTCTGATATATTGGCAGCTAAAAGAGACGGTAACTGGGTTAAGTTCAGTTCCGAAGATTATATCAGAAACGCCAAAAATTTTGCCTATGGCTTATTGGCGTTAGGTTTTAAGAAAGGAGATAAAATAGCCACTGTTTCAAATAACCGTCCTGAATGGAATTTTGCAGACATGGGGATGGCCCTTATCGGAGTGGTTCACGTACCTGTTTATCCCACTATTGGCGATGATGAATATAAATACATACTCTCGCATTCGGATGCAAAAATGTTGATTGTTTCCGATTTGCAGACATTCCGGCGACTTCAGCCAATTGCAAAAAAGATCGGAAAACTAAAGAGAATTTACACTTTTAATTATTACGAGGATGTTCCTCACTGGACCGAAATCACGAGGGCCGGATTTAGTAATAAAGTAAAATATCAGGATAAGCTTAAAGAGATTTCATCTTCCATTCAACCCGATGATCTTCTTACTATTATTTATACTTCTGGTACTACAGGGCTTCCCAAGGGAGTGATGCTGTCGCACCGGAATATTATCAGCAACGTTGAAGGGGTTTTCGATCTTTATCCGATAGATGATAACGACAGAATTTTGAGTTTTTTTACCGCTCTGTCACGTTTACGAACGCATGGTCAATTACCTTTTTCAGTGGAAAGGGTGTGGAATTTATTATGCCGAAAATCTGGGAACTATAGCACAAAACCTCGCAGAAGTAAGGGTTTCTGCATTTGCTACGGTACCCCGTGTAATTGAACGTATATACGACCGGATAGTATCAAAAGGGGAAGACTTACGCGGACTGAAGCGGAGGATTTTTTTCATGGCGCTTAAACTGGGCGAGCGTTACCGTACAAACGGGAAACATGGTCCGTGGTATGGTTTTCGTCTCCGGTTGGCACGAAAGCTTGTATTTTCAAAGTGGCATCAGGCTTTTGGGGGAAAATTAAAATTTATCATTTCAGGTGGTGCCGCACTTCAACCCCGTTTGAGCAGGCTCTTTTTTGCAGCCGGGATACCACTGATGGAAGGGTATGGAATGACGGAAACATCGCCGGTTATAGCTGCCAATCACCTTAGTGAGCCCGACAGTCTTATGATCGGAACAGTGGGACCTACTCTTAAAAACATTGAAGTAAAAATTGACGAGGATGGCGAGATACTGGTGAAAGGACCCAGCGTGATGCTTGGATATTACAAAGACAAGAAGAATACCGCCGAGGTGATTGATAAAGACGGTTGGTTGCATACCGGTGATATAGGGACCTTTGAAAAAGGTAAATTTCTGAAGATCACCGATCGCAAAAAGGAAATGTTTAAAACATCCAGCGGTAAATATATAGCCCCGCAAGCCATTGAAAATATTCTGAAAGAATCGTTTTTCATCGAACAGGTTATGGTGGTTGGAGAAAACGAAAAGTTTGCCAGCGCTCTTATTTCACCGAACTTCGAGTATTTACACGTCTGGGCACACGACCGTCATATTCATTTTCGTGATAACCAGGAACTGGTGCAGCATCCTGATGTTCAGAAACTTTTTCAGAAGGAAGTGGATCGTTATAATAAACTTTTGGGGCGTACCGAGCAAATCAAACGCTTCAGGCTGGTATGTGAGGAGTGGTCGGCTGCTACCGGCGAGTTGTCGCCTACACTTAAACTGCGCAGACGGGTCATCTATAACAAATATGCCGATCTTTTGCGAGAAATATACAATTATGCCCCAGGTGAAGAGAATCGTGGCTCTATTAAATTTAATGATGTGTGATACAGGTTGGTTATATCACGTATTTTATCTATCTTGAGGTAAAAATTGAATTATGGAAGAAGATAAACTTGTCACCATTGCCACATTTAGTTATGCTCCCGAAATGGGGCTGGTACGCAGCAAACTCGAGTCGGAAGGGATAGAATGCTTTGTGAAAGATGAGCTTGCATCGCAAACATATATTTACAATGCCATAGGGGGTATTAAACTTCAGGTCAGGGAAAGTGACGCCGAACGCGCTGCAAAAATTGTGAATGAAATGGGCGTTTTTCAGGAACCTGCGACCAGGAGCTCCCGCCTTAATGCCTTCGACCGGGTATCCCGACGGGTTCCATTACTCGGAAGTCTTAATCTGGCCGTTCGTTTTTTAGCATTTCTCATTCTTATTGCAGTGGTTCTTGTACTGATTTATATACTGACGGTGTTATAGTCCGGTCGATCCTGCAATATTTTATATGATGGCTTTCTCATCTGTTTCATTTCGTAAGAGTTATTCTTTGTTGGACAAGTGGCGCCGTGCTTTCCTTATGCATCCCGACTGGTTAATGGCTGCCAAGGCGACTATCGTGATGGGCATAGCCGTTGTACCGCTCGAAATTCTCGGGTTTTCGTTTTTTGCTGTCACGGTTGCTCTTGGTATTTTGGCCGGGGCTTTGTCAGAAACTGATGATCATCCCCGCGGACGTATCAAGTCACTTGCTCTCAAAGTTCTGAGTTTTGCTGTATCAAGTCTTTCGGTTGAGTTGCTTCGTCCATGGCCGGTATTGCTTGGTGCAGGATTGGGGGTGTCAACTATTCTGTTTATTCTGATTGGCGGAATGGGTGAACGTTACAGAGGGGTGACTTTCGGTGCAATATTAGTCGGCATTTATGCTATGATCGGCGCCGAAATAAGTCCGGAATGGTATTGGCAACCTGTTTTGTTACCGGGCGGAGCATTGTTTTACGGACTGATATCTCTGGGGTTCCTTTACTACCGGCCATACCGGTTGCTTGACGAGCAACTGGGGCGTGGATTTAAAGCACTTGCCCGTTATCTGGATGAGAAATCGCATCTCTTTCCCAGTGACAGAAAAAATCAGCGGGAAGTCAGGGCAAAGCTTGCATTGCTAAATGTTGACATGGTAAATACCCTGGAACGAATCAAAGAGGTACTGAACAGTTATCGCGATGCAGTTGACGATGAAAAAGTACTTGCTCCCTGGTTTCATTATTTTATGATATTGCAGGCACTGCACGAAAGAGCTGCTTCCTCGCATGAACGATATGATCTTTTGAGCAACGACACACATACAGGGGAAGTTGTTGAAATGGCCGGGCAGACACTGCACGAACTGTCGCATGCAGCACATCGGTTTTCAGAAGCTTTGCTCACCGGTAGTCAGTATAATCCGCCTGCTTCATTAAAATGGATTGTTAATGCATTGACTGCAAGTGTTGAAAAAAATTCAACTCGAAGCTACTCATCCTTTGCGCCTCCTGGTCACCAACCTGGAGAGGGCCAATGCATCGTTTCTGAGGTTGACGGAAATTCCGGAAACACCGGTGTTGCCCAGACTGCTCAGGGATGATCGCTCATTATGGAAGAGATTTCGCGAACAACTCAGTTTTCAGCATCCCCGGATGCGGTATGCTATAAGGCTTGCCATTTGCTTTTGGATTGGATTCTTTATTAGTGAAGCTTTTAATATTGAAAAGGGAGAATGGATTGTTCTTACCATTTTGTTTGTGCTTCAGCCATCCTATAGTGCTACCCGGCGTCGCCTGTTCCAACGGGTTTTGGGTACAATAACAGGGGTGATAACAGGTGTATTAATTGTTGGTTTGCTCACATTACCCGGTCAGGTTTTACTTATGCTGGCATCTTCCTACTTTTTCTTTGCCTGGCTGAAAAAGCAATATTCCGTTTCGGTTGTATTTATTACCATATTTGTTTTGTGTGCTTTTAATCTTATTGCCGACAAGGGGGTTCCTGTTATGTTGCCACGTCTTATTGATACGCTGATTGGTGCATTTCTGGCTCTCGGAACGGTACGGCTGTTGTGGCCACAGTGGCAGTATAAAAGGCTCCCGGGGCTTTTGCACGAGGCTTTGGAGAAAAACCGGAAGTATTTCAGCACCATTCTTGATGAATACGAAAAGAAAAATACTGCCGACGATCTGGAATATCGTATTGCCCGGAGGGAAGCTCATCAGGCCGATAATGCATTGGCACTGGCATGGCAGGATATGCAGGCCGAACCTTCCAAATACAGGCAGTTTCACCGGAGGGCATTTAAACTTACCCATCTGAATCATGCCCTGCTTTCTTTTATTTCCGCTTTCGGAGCACATCGGGAGGGAGCGAATACAACGGTGAATGAAATTATTACCTGCGGAAGAAGCATCCTCAAAATTCTGGGCCAAACCCATTCAAAATCAGAGAACAGATTAGCAGAAATGACGGCCTTAATCCAAAATCTTCAACAACGAGTGAAAGCCGGAAAAACGGATAGCAACCGGCAAAAGTTTATTCTTCTGTATAATATCGCAGATATCGGAAGGCAATTGATTTCCGAAGATGAATAATCCGTTTTACAAGGGGCAGTCTAAAAAGTGTCTTTCCATGAAGTACCATTTGCTGTGCTACGCTTGCCGCCAAAATCCTCATTTACGATTAGTAAACTCCGGTTTTGGCGGGCTCGCAAGCCTTGCAACTGGCACTTTCTGAACAGACACACATATTGTGAAAATTTTTGCGAGTTTATAAACGAGCACCAAAAAGTCCGTTTTGTCTCTGTACCTCTCTGTGATAAACTCTGTGAGCTTTGTGTAACCAACTAGAAAAAAAACACATACATGAGCAAGGGGTTGAATTCAGTTTTCCCAGATCATTTCTTTTTGGACACCCTCTGTGTATGTTATATGTCATAAGTTTTTCCGAAATAAAGTTTTAACTTCATCTATTCCGAGGGTAACAATCAATAGATGAGCCCGGTCTAAAAAGCATCTTTGTTGCCAAACCCTGTGTTGTTTTAAATTTTTGCATCCTCATTAACAATGAGTTAACTCCGGTACAAAAATTTAAAACGACTTGATTTTGACAAAAATATGCTTTTTATACTGCACTCATAGAATGTTAGATTTATAGATATAAGTAATCGACAGGCAGAAGTTTGCCAGGCAGAAGGCAGAAGTGTTAAATTTTACAGATAAGAATTTTACCGTTAGTACCGAAAATTGGCCTGATAAGCAAAAATCCAACTCCGCAAAACAAATGATTGATACAGAGTGTTTTGTGATTTGAGTTAGATAAAAGATGTAAGATGATTTTTACAACTTTTATATACTGTATTTTAATAAACTAACCTCTCTATATGCAAAAAAATTGACTTTCAGCGCTTTGAAAAAGTTTAACGAAGTATTGATAATACAACAGCTCGTTAAACCTTTGTATATGTCTGCATCAAGATGATATGGGTTATCTTATATCTAAAAATCTAAAAATCTAAAAATCTAAAATTCTGTTATGTCTGCTTTTTCCTTTCAACAATCCATTCTTCAGGGGATACCGGACAAGCTTCCGGAACCGCAACCATTCGACCCTGATGTCAATCATGCGCCCCGGCGTAAAGACATTCTTTCAGAGGAAGAGAAGAAACTCGCCGTTAAAAATGCTTTGCGTTATTTTCCGGTAGAATTTCACAGGGTTTTGGCACCTGAGTTTCTGAATGAACTCAATAGCTACGGGCGGATTTATATGTACAGATTCCGCCCGCGTTACGAAATGAAAGCCCGTCCGATAGATGAGTATCCCCACAGGAGTAAACAGGCCGCATCCATTATGCTGATGATCAGCAATAATCTTGATCCTGCTGTGGCTCAGCATCCGCACGAGCTGATCACCTACGGGGGCAACGGGGCAGTCTTTCAAAACTGGGCTCAGTACCTGTTAACCATGCAATATCTGGCCACTATGTCCGATGATCAAACTTTGGTTTTGTACTCCGGTCATCCTCTGGGGCTTTTCCCTTCGTCGTCTGAAGCTCCCAGGGTTGTTGTTACCAACGGGATGGTGGTGCCCAATTATTCCTCTCCCGATCATTGGGAACGCTTTAATGCACTGGGTGTATCCCAGTACGGGCAGATGACCGCAGGCTCTTTTATGTATATCGGCCCACAGGGTATTGTACACGGAACCACAATAACCATTATGAATGCACTCCGGAGATTGCATGAGAAAAGCGGGTCTAAGGGGCGATTGTTTGTTACTGCCGGTCTTGGCGGTATGTCGGGAGCACAGCCCAAAGCCGCCAGAATTGCAGGCTGTGTGAGCGTAACAGCCGAAGTAAACCCCAAAGCCATTCAGACCCGGTATGCACAAGGTTGGGTTGATGAGGTAATGGATGATCTTAACTTTTTAAAAGATAGAGTTCAAAAGGCTGTCAAATCAGAGGAAACCGTCTCCATTGGGTTTCATGGTAATGTTGTCGATGTATGGGAGTTCTTTGCAAAAGAAGGGATAAAGGTGGATATTGGCTCTGACCAGACCTCATTGCATAATCCGTTTGCCGGGGGGTACTATCCTGTCGGACTGTCGTTCGAAGAGGCCAACCATCTGATGGCAACAAGTCCCGAATTATTTAAGCAAAAAGTAAGGGATTCGTTGAAAAGACAGGTCAGGGCTATAAATCAACTTTCGGAACGGGGTATGTATTTCTTCGACTACGGGAATGCATTTCTTTTGGAAAGCAGCCGGGCAGGTGCCGATGTTCTAAACGAAAAGGGAGCGTTTAGGTATCCCTCGTATGTTCAGGATATTATGGGGCCGCTATGTTTTGATTACGGTTTCGGTCCTTTCCGGTGGGTTTGCACATCGGGAAAGCATTCCGATTTAATGGAAACCGATAGAATTGCAGCCCGGATACTTGAAGAAATGTTGAGAGAAGCACCGGAGGAAGTCTCCCGGCAAATCAGGGATAATTTGCATTGGATAAAGGAAGCCGAAAAGAATCGTCTTGTGGTAGGTTCCCAGGCAAGAATACTGTATGCCGATGCCGAAGGCCGCATGCGTATTGCTGCCGCTTTTAACGAGGCAGTGCGTGATGGACGTTTGACAGCGCCGGTCGTCCTTGGGCGTGATCATCACGATGTGTCAGGAACTGACAGTCCTTTCAGGGAAACTTCAAACATTTACGACGGGTCGAAATATACCGCCGATATGGCCGTGCAAAATGTCATAGGTGATGCTTTCAGGGGTGCCACGTGGGTGAGTTTGCATAATGGCGGCGGAGTAGGCTGGGGCGAAGTCATTAACGGTGGTTTTGGAATGGTACTGGATGGAACCAAAGAAGCCGCTCAAAAGGTTGTCAATATGCTTTTCTGGGATGTGAACAATGGCATATCGCGCCGCAGCTGGGCCCGTAATAAGGGTGCCTTATTTGCTGCTCAACGCGCCATGTACAAAGAGCCTCGCCTGAAAATTACCATGCCCAACCTGGCTGATGATGATTTAATTGAATCTTTGTTTTAACAACAGGCCGTTAGATTTGTAGATTTATATGACCACGAAGGCGGTTATATGTTTATAGAAGTAAGATTGTTAAAATCCTCACGACCCCCGGAGCGGTGAGTACATCCATCAATCAAAAAAGGAATCTTTCCATGCCTGTTCCTGAGTCTGCTTCTGAGATATACTTTCAGGAGTGGACTCAATCTTCAAACAACATGGTATATGGCCTTGAAATAGACTGTTCCAGTTCGTTCAGACCGATATTTCTGCTGAAACGGTATGTTTCCCTGCCGTCGAAGAAGACCAATACCGTCGGGACTGCAAATATCCTGTTTTGAGCAGCTACTTCCGATTGCAGCACGGTGTCGCAATAGTACATAGACATAAGCGGAAACTCCTCTTCCAGCAGTTGTCTGACTTTTGGCTTAAGTACCTTGCAAACATTACATTGCTCGTGCGAGAAATAAATCAGAACAGCGGATTCTTTGTTTACGACTTCGTTGAAGTGTTGCGGTGATTGGATAATGTTCATGTTGTTTTTAAATTATGGTAGAAGGGTAGAAGGGTGAAAAGGTAGCATGGTAGAAGGGTAGGATGGGTTGTTGATAATGTTTTGAAGAGACGCACGGTCGTGTGTCTCTATTAAACATTGTCAACCAACACCGTGGCATAAGCTGAAATGCCTTTTCCTTCGCCTACAAAACCCATTCTTTCAGTCGTTGTTGCTTTGATTGATATTTGGGAAACATCGACGTTCATAACTTCGGCAAGTGTTTCCTGCATCTTCGGGATATGCGGATTCAGTTTGGGATACTGAAGACATACTGTTGAGTCCAGGTTTCCCAGTTCATATCCTTTTTCCCGGATTATTTGAATGGTCTTTTTTAGTAATATTTTACTATCTATGCCTTTGAGTTCCGGATCGGTGTCAGGAAAATGAAACCCGATATCCCTTAAATTAAGTGCCCCGAGAAGGGCATCGCAAATGGCATGGATCAAAACATCGCCATCCGAATGGCCTACGGAACCTTTTTCTGAAGGAATATTTATTCCCCCAATCCAAAGTTCATAGTTTTCTGCAAGTTGGTGGACATCGTAGCCCATCCCGATACGTATTGACATAATCTCTGCCTGTAAGTTACATGAATATAGAAACCTAACGACCTGTTAGTTGTTTATTCATTATCATTATTAAGCATTTGGTCAAGATCAACGCCCAGGGTAAACCTGACCGTGTTGGCCAGCGGGTTGTTTTGAACAACCGGGATGATGTACGATGCATCGATGTTCAGCATATTGAATTTGATGCCTACACCTGCAGTGAAGAATTTACGGTTTCCTTTGTTTTCGTGTTCATGAAAATAGCCGGCACGAATGGCAAACTGATTGGCGTAAAGATATTCGGCGCCAACACTGATGTTTATTTCCTGAAGTTCTTCTTCCATGCCGCCCGGGGCATCGGTAAATGACTTAAAGATTCCTGAAATAACCGATTCGTCATCACTCAGAAACAGAGATTCTGCTGTTTCGGTTGTATCGGGAGTAGGGACGAGCAGTTTATTTAATTCCAGTGTAAATGTCAACTTGTTGTAATCGTCAAGCTGACTGCTTAAAGCTGCACCCAGTCTTAGGTTGGTGGGGATGAACTGTTCGTGGTAATCGTCATAGGAAATTTTACTGCCAATATTGGAAATATTCAAACCTGCTGACAGTTTACTATCTCTTCCGCCCAATTCTATATCATTCTGATAATAAAAAGCAAGGTCGGCTGCAAACGAGTTTCCTGCCTGATACGATTCACTTCCTGAAAATCCACCAAGGCCCAGTTGCAAATCGGAGCGGATGTACCTGAATGCAACTGCTCCGGAGAAATGTTCTGAGAGAATACGACTGTAAGCGACATCAATGGCAAATTCATTTGGTTTAACAGGATATCCCATTTCAGGATTGCTCTCCTGGGTAAAAATAACTTCTCCCATTGAAAAATATCTCAGGGAAGCACTGACGGTCTGCATATTGTCGAGCCGTTTAAAACCTGATAAATAGTATAAGTTTATATCGTTTACCAGTTTGCGCAGCCACGGAGTATAAGAAATGGCAGCTCCCATTTCCTTGTCAATAAAGGCATATTTTGCGGGGTTCCAGTGCTGTGAGTTTACATCAGGGGAGATGGCAACACCTGTATTCCCCATGCCCCCTCCTCTTGACTCTGGAGCAATGTCCAGGAAAGGAACAGCTGTACTTATGATATTTTGGCGTCCACTTATATTACCGGGATCAATTTCTTCCTGTGCATAGGTCGCCATTACCTGGTTAAGCAAAGCAAAAGCAAAGATGACTTTTTTTAGAATCTGATTTTTCATTAGTATTATATTATTTCAAATTTTTATTACAATAGTCTGTTAAAACTTTTGCAAAAGGCTTAAAAGTTTATAGTTTATGGTTTCTATGGGTTTAAAATTCAGATTTCAATCTTCATAGGATTCATCTAACCTCTAACCATCTAACCTCTGAGAATCTGACGATCTAATATAAGGCCGGCAATAACTTGCCTGTTACCTGTGTTTCATTTCCCTTGTTGGATTTAAGAATTAGTCTTACGAAACAAATGCCGGTATGGTTCCACCCCGATTGCTCGAGAGGTAATCTGTATGGCCCTATAAAGTTACCGGATGTGATCAGTTCGTCTTCTACTGTCCCTGTTACCTGACCCGCGGAGTTGATAAACTGTATGGTAACATCGAGCAGAATATTCGGTATATCTGTTGTCAAAGTAACATATACATCGTCTCCCGGCCTGACAGGATTGGGAAAGAGTCGGAAGTTCCGTATGTTAATCCCGTGATTTTGCGTAACCCTGAAATCTAACGTACTTGTGGATGAATTATTGTAATTATCCCACACTTTCAGGGTAAGCGTGTGTTCGTCTTCTTCCAGTTGTGGTAATTGATATTGTATTGTCCCGCTCTGAAAATCATCCATTTCGGCCGTATATGCGTCGTTCAATATGCGGGGGTTTGAGGTATCCTGGTCTATAATAAGTGTAATGTTGTGTCCGATTCCTGTGCCTGATGTGTTTATCCCTGATTCGTCGAATAAACGGGCATAAAGCATTGGCCGGGTACCGGTTTCCCCTCCATTTTTGAATTCAGGATGATTCAGGTACATCTCAATATCGGGGCCTTTGGTGTCGTTAAGCGTTTCGTTGCTGATTCCGCCTATGACAAGATCGCTGAAGGCTCCGAAGGCTTCACGGCCGTTGTCCGACAATGCATAATAACTGATTCTGCCGTTGTCGAAATTGTAACGGATGTCCTGCGGAACGACAAAAGAAAGTTCAAATTCCCCGTTCTCCACTGTGGCCCTGCCGCTGAACAGTATGTTGGCAAACTCACTGTATTCAAAAGGTTCACTGCCGTCATTACCTAAAGTCTGAAGGTCAACCGCTTTATCGTACACCGTGATATATGCAGTGCCGTTAAAATCCTGAATGGGGTTGCCATCGGGATCAATTACCTGAGCTTTAAGCGTATTAAGTGACATGGCACTTATGGTATCCGTATTGTTTTCCACCCCGATGCCGTTTAGTTCAAGTGTATTTATCCGGTTGCGGGGGAAAAGCAGTTGCAGGGCAGGGTCTCCCAATAATGTAAAATTCAGTTTGTTGGTATTCGACCCTGATTCCAGTTTGGTTCGACGCATCATTTCTCCCAGCCGAAGCGGGTTGCCGTTTTCGTCATATTCGAAAGCATGGTTGTAAAATGCGTTATTAAGCGTAAAATTAAAGCTTGAGTAAACAATTCTGGTAGTGGATAAAAGCGCTATTCCGCCTCCGTTCGTACTCAGAAAAACTTCTTCTCCGGCGGATGTATGGTTATGATTATCAAACCGGCTGAATTCACATGTGGCGGTTATGAATAGTGGCAGTCGTCGCTTATTGGTCCAGCTACTGATGTCGTTTTTTGTTACGATGCGTTCGTGAGCAAGGTTGTTTTCGCTTCCATGCCCTGAGTAATTAAATATAAGCGTTCCTTCGGAAACGGCTTTCTGAACATCTGCTTTGGCTCCGGGAAATTCACGACCAACAGCACCCGTGGTTACTTCATAAGCGTCGAAATAGATTTTATCGATCTCAAATTCGGGATCACTGACAGCAATTTTTTGGGTAAGCCTGTCGGCATCACGCATGTGAATATTACCGTCCCCATCATCTCCGATAAATGTCAGCCTTGTTTTCCACCGGCCTTTTTCCTGATTTTTGAGATAAAGTTCTGTTTTATCGACAGCGTTAACGGCTTCTTCCAGTGTTGAGACAGGAAACCGTCCAATACCGATATCCATACGGTCGTTTTGAAGGCTGGCACCTTCCTCATCATCCAGAAACCCGAAAAAATCATCGGTTACGAACGAATTGGTGATATGGAAGGATATATCGGACTGATAAGTTGGAAGCGGAGCAGCCGGGTTTTTATCCAAATCACGGTTATCGTAGCTGCCGTCTCCAAACAGAAGCAGCAGTTTTGGTGCATTTTCGCTACCCGGTACTGCTCTGTCGTACAGCATTTTTACAAACCCCCTGATGGCACCCGGGTCAGGATGCCCCCATGAAAATTCATTATATATCTTATCCCTTTCTGCAACAACAACTGACAGACCGGAGTAAGAGGTATGAATATCGGCGAGCCGGTTGGCCTGACCAATGAATTCTTCAGGAGCCACAATTATCATATCGGCCGGAGAAGTTGCATGCAGATTTTGATTTGGAATTTCCCCGATAAACTCCGGCTCAGGGAAGTTCATCGATGGTGCGAAAGCCACGTATTCTTTCACAATTGCTGTGCTGTCCTTAAAACTTAAAGTACTTCCGGCAATGTTTGTGTCCATTTGTCTGACTTCAAAGGGATTGGTTACATCCCAAACGACAGTCCCCGAAGGAACATCCGCTATCTGAAAGGATGAGACCCTCCCCGGTTCGGCCGAGAGGTGGTCGCGAATTACCAATGGTCCGTTTTCTAATGTTAACCTGCTTCTTGCCTGCAATATCAGGTAATCGAGCCACCCTATAGCAGATGTGGAAGCGTTGGTATATTGATACGAAATATCGATAGTGGAAGCCGTGGCAGGGAATGTGATTTTGCCTTCGGCCGTTCTGGCATAATAGGTATAATCAAAAATGGATAACGATACAGTGGGTACCGGAATTGATTCCAAAGTATTATCGTTGATATTGATATCAAAAGCCTGTGTTGAATTTGATCTTGCTGCTACCCGGGTGTACAGATGAGCCTGAGTGTTGAGTTCAATTGCGGGGATTTCAAAAGAAAAAGTTCTTTCAAGTGTTAAGAGGGAACTGAATTTTTCTCCCAACCATTGATTTCCTGATTTCAGAAGGTTTTCGTTTTCTTCTTCATGGAAAAGAACATGATCATAGGTATCGGTAGAGTAGGTGGCTTCTCCTTCCGGTTTTTGTTGAATTACAGGTGATTTTGGCGAATCTGCGGTTGAGAGGAAGAAGTAGGCCATTGACGAATGGGCATGTTTTTTGTGCTCGAACATCCCTTTTTGCTCATTCCAAATCCATTGCCAGGGGCCTGAGCTGTAAAAAAACAGGCTGTTGTCTTTGTGCCAGCAGGAGATTACCGGTAAATCATCCGGTCTGCTTTCACTGTTGTCCATGGGTACCATGACTCCTCCGTTACCATAAACCTGAACTTTTTCAGGCTCACTAAAACCATGGTTTTGAAGGGTCGAATAGGAGATTCTGTGAATCCCCTGTTGTGTTGTCCCGATTTTTACCCATTTGCCCGATGCGAGCTTCGATGCCTGAACGTATTTTAATGCGGTCGATTTCAGAGCGAATTTTTTTTCAGGGGAGGATATTTTCACGGAAAACTCAGTTAGCTTTTCCCATTTGTGTTCCGTGTTTTCGCTTATTCTGAAAGGGATGATTTCTAATTCAATGTATGGCCTCTTCCTGATAAAGATAATGCGGTGTCTGAATATTTCAGGAATATCGCTTTCTGAAATATCGGTTAATAGTTTATCGTCTTGCAGGGGAGACCATTTTTCGCCATTGGCTTCAATCTCTGCATGGTGATAATCCATCTCTGCAGGAAAAGGAATCAGACTAACAAATACTGGTAAGCCGGTGATATCTTCATAATATCCGCTTCCGTTAAAAGGGAGTTCCGGGTAACTGACGGATTCCTTCCACTCAACAGTTTTGACAATATGATCAGAGTTGACATCTTCATTACCGTCTGAAGCATTGAATCCCCACAAAAGGAAGGAAATAAGTATTATGAATACTGAATTATTTGTCATAGTCTGTAAGTAGTGCCTGTCTATAAATTGCGCAAAAGTTGTTTCTGGTCATGTGTCTGTGCAGAAAGTGCCAGTTGCAAGGCTTGCGAAGCCGCCAAAAACGGAGGTTACTTTTCGTAAATGAGTATTTTGACGGCGAGCGTAACACAGCAAATGGTACTTTATGGACAGACGCTAAATATTGCTCATATTGAAGACCAGGAGCCTTTTTTGTCGTTTCGGGCTGCCAAAAATAATCAAAAGGTTTCCATTATCAACAATACCTTCTTCGGGTCGGAAAAATCAGGTTGGTTATTTTTACTGATGTTATAACGTTAAAACGCAAAATTAATTTAAAGGTTGTGATTATTTAGTGCTCGTCTTTATACTCGCAAATGTTTTTTGTCGTCCACAAAACGATTGGAAGAAGTTCGATAACACCTAATTGTTTTACCCAATGTTTTTCTTTAACGCTCCGATTTTCCTTTTTAAAGAAAGGGGCGTTAGCCCTAATATCTTCGTAGCCAATTCAAACAATGGCAATTTAGGGGCGTAGCCCTGATATTTATTCATTATCATACCATTCAAAAAGATATTTTGGATCATAATCCGCATCAAATTTTTTTAAGAATGACAGATATTTTTCTTTAAACGATTGTTTTCTATGGTGTACGGGTTGATTCATCACATATTTCACAACTTTATCGATATGCGACTTTGAATAGGTGAAAGCCCTATAGCCATCCTGCCATGAGAATATTTACGAAGATATCAGGGCTAATGCCCCTATGGTTTATATCATTCGTTGTCCTATTACGAAGATATTTGGGCTACGCCCCTTTGGTTTATATCAAGGGTGGGCCAATACCCCTTTCATTTGTTTGTGTATTTGCTTTTATAAAAATTTTAAACTGCGATTAAATATACTTTTGTCAATAAAAATTAGGGGCGTAGCCCTGATCTCTTCATAGCATAAGTTGGGTGTGAGACAATTCAGGGGCGTTAGCCTGATATATCCTTTATATGAGCCCGGTCCAAAAAGCATCTTTATTGCCAAACTCTGTATTGTT
Source organism: Anaerophaga thermohalophila str. Valhall (assembly GCF_000250735.1). Classification (GTDB taxonomy): domain Bacteria; phylum Bacteroidota; class Bacteroidia; order Bacteroidales; family Marinilabiliaceae; genus Anaerophaga; species Anaerophaga thermohalophila_A. Next base: position 3,546 of record NZ_AHZV01000189.1, on the reverse strand, counting down.
TTAAATTTTTGCATCCTCATTAACAACGGGTTAATTTCGGTACAAAAAAATAAAACGCCTTGATTTTGACAAAAATATGCTTTTTATAACTCACTCAACATGTATTAAGGCAGAGAAAACCTTAATAAAAGAAAAATTCAGGAAAGAATTAGAAAAAATAATGTGTGGCATAATTGTCAACCACAAAGAAAATATAGTCTTTTAGGCAAAAAAATAGCTAAAGTTTGGCTTTGCGGTATAACCTTTTTTTATTTTTGCAGTATAAAAACAATGAATTCGTGTGGATTTCGTTATACATGAAGCGAGCATGGCAAGGTTGCCATAATAGATAGTTAGATTTTTAGATATCAGATTTAAGATGAAATGCGTATAGTAAGGTTGATTACTACTTGTCGTGACTTAACGCGGAACATGAATAGTGTATCGATCCCTGTATGCGGGTGGCCCGGATAAACCGGTGACCTTAAATTGTCAATTTTAGAATGAACCTGATCAGTTTTATGAAGATAATTCTTGCGAAAGGTGCAGGTTTTTATCTTTGAAAGACATTATGTAGTAATTAAAAGAATTACAAGAAGATAAGTTATGAGATTTAAATCCAGACTTTTTATTCCCACATTAATGTTGGGATTGATGGTTTTAGCATCATGTGGTGGTGGCGCTAAGAAGAGTGCATCATCAACAACCGGTTGGACATACAATGATCCCGAAACCGGTGGATTTGAGTATAAGGCCGACTTTGAGCAGGAAACAGGGCCCGGTCTCGTATTTATTGAAGGTGGTACCTTCATTATGGGGAATGTGGAAGAAGATGTGATGAAACATTGGAATAACAGTCCCCGCAGGGTTACCGTACGTTCGTTTTATATGGATGAAACGGAAGTTCGGAATGTTGACTACCGTGAATACCTGTATTGGATCAACCGTGTATTTATTGATATGCCGGAGGTTTACAGAAATGCCCTTCCCGATACCCTGGTATGGCGCAGACCTCTTGCATATAACGAACCCATGGTTGAAAATTATTTCCGCCACCCGGCTTACAGCGAATATCCCGTCGTAGGAGTTAATTGGTTGCAGGCAAGTGATTATGCTGCATGGCGAACAGACAGGGTGAACGAAATGATTCTTGTGGAAAGAGGTATTCTTGAGTTGGACTTGCAACAGTCGGGACAAAACAATTTTGATACTGAAGCCTATCTTTTGGGAAAATATGAAGGACTTCCGGGTGATAAGCCTCTTGAGGATCTTGACCCCGAAAATGATACCCGAAGGGTGCGTGCCAGCGATGGTATTCTGCTTCCGCGTTATCGCCTTCCAACCGAGGCTGAATGGGAATATGCCGCTTACGGGCTTGTAGGGAATTCTTATGAAGAAAGACTCACAGACAGACGAATTTATCCCTGGGACGGACATGTTCTTCGAAATCCCTCAAAAAAACAAAGGGGACGCTTTATGGCGAACTTTGTTCGTGATGGAGGAGATTATATGGGTATGGCCGGTGATCTGAATGATGCCGGTGATATTACAGTTCCGGTGGATTCTTATTATCCCAATGATTTTGGCCTTTATTGTATGGCCGGTAATGTGAATGAATGGGTGGCAGATGTTTACAGACCGCAGTCTCACCAGGATGTTCATGAATTCAGTCCATATCGTGGTAATATTTTCAGGCAAAAAGTTCTTGATGAAGAAGGATATGTGGTAGAACCCGACGAATATGGCAACATCCAGTACAGGGAAGAGACTGCCGAGGATATCCAGGACCGGAGTAATTATCGCACAGCTGATAATCGTAATTACAAAGACGGAGATGCCAAATCCAATATATCTACCGGCGGAAACTGGTCGGCCAGCGAGCTGACTACCGACGACATGTATGAAGGTAGTACCGGCACACTCAGTAGTACCATATCCGATCGTACCAGGGTTTACAAAGGTGGTTCATGGAGAGACCGCGCCTATTGGTTGAGCCCGAGCACACGACGCTTTCTTGATGAGCGGGAAGCCAGAGATGATATTGGTTTCCGTTGTGCAATGACACGTGTTGGCGCTCCTGCTAAAAGTGGCAAAAAATAATTGAAGTGAGCACTTCTTAAAACTCATTTAAGAGTGTGCACTCTATATAATATACAAATATCAATAAGATATTTTATGAGGCCGGGAGTAAACATTTTCCCGGCCTTTTTAGTTAGTGTCTGTCCATAAAGTGCCGGTTGCAAGGCTTGCGAAGCCGCCAAAACCGGAGTTTACTAATCGTAAATGAGGATTTTGGCGGCGAGCGTAATACAGCAAGTGGTACTTTATGGACAGACACTAAATTGAAGTACTGCATAGGTCATGAAGAATATAAACCGTTTATACGAATTTTTTCTTGAGAGTGGAAAAGTATCTACCGATACGAGGAACATCATTCCCGGAAGCCTTTTTTTTGCATTGAAGGGCAAGCGTTTCGATGGAAATCTTTTTGCAAAGGATGCCCTGAATGCCGGTTGTCGGCTGGCAGTTGTTGATGATGAGAATCTTAAAGGCGAAGAGGATTGTTTTTGGGTTCCCGATGTTCTGAAAGCTTTGCAGGAACTGGCCCGGCTTCATCGTCGAAAGATGAATATTCCGGTAATTGGAATAACCGGCAGTAACGGGAAAACAACCACAAAAGAGCTTATTGCTTCAGTTCTGGCAAAAAAGTATAACGTGTGGTATACGCAGGGCAATTTGAACAATCATATAGGGGTTCCTCTTACTTTGTTATCCATGCCGCCTGCCACGCGTATTGCCATAATAGAAATGGGTGCGAATCATGTGGGCGAGATAGCCGGTCTATGCGAAATGGCCCTTCCCGATCACGGCCTGATCACCAATGTAGGGAAAGCTCATCTCGAAGGTTTTGGTTCCTTCGAAGGGGTAAAAAAGGCAAAAGGGGAGCTCTATGGCTTTTTGAAAAAGACCGGAGGTGAGATATTCATTAATGTTGACAATCCTGATCTTTTGGAAATGGTGGGTCATTACCCGTGGATTGGTTATGGAACCGGCAAAGATGCCGTTGTTAAAGCTGAGAATGTGTCGGCAGACCCCATGCTCTCGTTTGAACTCACTACATCGCGGGTGAGCAGGATGACGATAGCTACCCGGTTGACCGGCCTCTACAATAAAGACAATGTGCTGGCAGCTGCATCGGTTGCTCATTATTTTGGCGTGGAAGAAGAACTGGTTAAGGAAGCCCTTGAGAGTTATGAACCGAAAAATAACCGGTCGCAGTTGTTTCATACCGGCCGCAATCAAATTTTACTGGATGCCTACAATGCAAATCCCACGAGCATGAAGGCAGCTCTCGATAATTTCAGGGCTATGAACCATCACCGGAAAGTGCTCATAATAGGTGGAATGAAGGAGCTGGGAAATGACAGCCCTGCCGAACACAGGAATCTGATTACTGAAATATCTGAGCTTGATTTTACCGTTTGCTTTCTGACCGGACCGGAATTCAAAAATATTGTACCGGCCGGGGATCGTTTTGTCTGGTACGATAATACGGCATCATTGAAA
>NZ_AHZV01000190.1 GCF_000250735.1 Anaerophaga thermohalophila str. Valhall | reverse complement strand
TTAGTACCTGTCTGTAAACCCGCAAAAATTTTCACAATATGTGTGTCTGTTCAGAAAGTGCCGGTTGCAAGGCTTGCGAAGTCCGAAAATACGGAGTTTACTCATCGTAAATGAGTAATTTTCGGACGAGCGTAACACAGCAAATGGTACCTTATGGACAGACACTATTTAGAAAAACAACAAATCTCGTAAACCTATTTCTATGACAGCCAAAAAGAAAAAATCAGGAAAGATATTCGTTCTGGATACCAATGTTTTGTTACACGACCATAAATGCCTGTATAACTTCCAGGAGAACGACATTATTATTCCCATCGTGGTTCTTGAGGAGCTTGATAAGTTCAAGAAAGGTAATGATCAGATTAATTTTCAGGCCAGGGAATTTGTACGTGAGATGGATCGCCTCTCTGGCGAACAGTTATTTGCCGATGGCATTTCGCTGGGAAAAGACCATGGAAGGCTTTTTATCGAAACGGGCAAACCACTGCCCACCGAAATGCAGGAATCATTTTCCGAAAACACACCCGATCATCGTATACTGGCCATCACGCTGCATGTAAAAGAAAAAAACCCGGAAACGGCAGACTATTCTTATCACCAAAGACATCAATCTGAGGATGAAGGCCAAATCGCTTGGACTGAAGTCGGAGGATTACGAATCGGACAAAGTTAAAAACATAGAGATTCTTCACCATGGAGTGGAAACTTTCGAAGGGTTCGACAAAACCATTATTGAAGCGCTTTACAAGGATGGTCAGGTATCGCGCTCCGAATTCCCAATGACCGATGAACAGTTGCCTGCCAACCAATATATGATTCTGAAAAATGCCAACCAAAGCGTGTTGGCCTGGTTCGATCCCAACGCGCAATCTGTCAGAAGAGTGGAAAAACATTCAGCCTTTGGTATCGAACCGCGAAATGCTGAACAAGCTTTTTCCCTGCACGCACTCATGAATACCGATGTTACGCTGGTATCACTAACAGGTAAAGCCGGTACCGGAAAAACTTTACTTGCCCTGGCTGCAGCACTCCAGCAACATAAACAATATAACCAGATACTCCTTGCCCGCCCTATTATGCCGCTTGCCAACCGCGACCTCGGCTTTTTACCGGGTGATATCAACGAAAAAATAGGGCCTTACATGCAACCGCTCTTCGACAATCTGGGAGTCATTAAAAACCGGTTCCCACAGCAAAGCAAGGAGCTAAACATCATTGAAGAAATGCAAAAACGCGACGAACTTGTCATCACACCCCTTGCCTATATACGCGGTCGCAGTCTTTCCGATGTTTTCTTTATCATCGACGAAGCCCAGAACCTGACCCCGCACGAAGTAAAAACCATCATTACCCGTGCCGGAGAAGGAACTAAAATGGTATTTACGGGCGATATTCACCAGATTGACTCCCCTTATCTGGATATGCAAAGCAACGGACTGGCTTATCTCACCGACAAAATGAAGGGACAGGATATTTTTGCCCACGTCAACCTGATAAAAGGCGAGAGGAGCTTCCTGGCTGAACTGGCATCGGATCTGCTTTAGTGGAAGTTGTAAAATTAAAGCCACCTGTTATCCACTTTCAGAGGCAAAGTCCTTCAGGACGGGAATTTTCTGATAGTTTTCAAATATTTCAGTAAGAGGAATTGTCCCACTATTGACTAAAAACTACTGACTAAAAACTATTAACTAAAAACTATTGACTAAAAACTATTAACTAAAAACTAATCTGTTTCATGATAGACCACACACAATTTCAGCAGCGGACAGTGGGGTTTTATACTCTTGGGTGCAAACTCAATTTCAGCGAAACATCAACGATTGCACGTCATCTGGAGGAAGAAGGATTTAAGCGGGTAGATTTCAGGGAAGGCGCAGATATTTATGTCATCAACACCTGCTCGGTAACCGAAACCGCCGAAAAAAAGTGTCGTTATACCATACACAGAGCTTTACGAATAAATCCCCGGGCATTTATTATTGTAACAGGTTGCTTTGCCCAGCTTAAACCCGAAAAAATTGCCGCGATTGAAGGCGTCGACCTGGTGCTGGGTAGTAACGAAAAACTCGATATGTCATTTTACCGTGGAACCCTTGAAAAGCGCAAAAACGCCGAAATTCATGCCGGCAATATTGCTAAAGACAGGAGATTCATGCCATCGTGGTCGTCGGGTGACCGAACCAGGACTTTCCTGAAAGTACAGGACGGATGTGATTATTTTTGCTCCTATTGCACCATTCCGCTGGCGAGGGGGCGGTCGCGAAATGCCTCAATCGAAGCAACGGTTGAACAGGCAAAACAAGCCGGGAAAGCCGGTGCTAAAGAAATTATTCTTACCGGAGTAAACATTGGTGATTTTGGAAAAACCACGGGTGAAACATTTGCCGGTTTGATTAGAGCTCTCGAAAAAGTCGATGAAGTGGAACGGTTCCGCATATCTTCCATTGAGCCAAATCTGCTGACAAAAGAAATAATAAAGTTCGTGGCAGGCTCATCCAAATTCATGCCTCATTTTCATATACCGTTGCAGTCGGGAAGCGATAATATTCTCAAGTTAATGAAAAGAAAATATGACACCTCTCTCTTCAGAGAACGAATTGAAACCATCAATAATTATCTCCCCGATGCCTTTATCGGTGTCGATGTTATTACAGGTGTACGGGGCGAGACGGTTGAGGAGTTCGAAAAAACACGGCATTTTCTCAACCGGCTGAACATTTCGCAATTGCATGTTTTTACCTATTCGGAAAGACCCGACACACAAGCCCTCAAAATTAAATACTCCGTACCTCATCAGGAGAGAAAACGAAGAAGTGCTATTTTGCACGAACTGTCGGAATACAAGCTGCGAAAATTCTATAAGCGTTTCGAGGGGACAAAAGCAAAGGTATTATTTGAAGAACATCCATCAGACGGCCTGATGCATGGGTTTAGCGAGAATTATTTGCGCGTCGAATGTCCGTTTGATCCAAAACTGGCAAACAGCATTGTTGAAGTGGAACTCAAAAACATATCACCTCTTTCGGGAAATATGACCATACAATTACCGGGATCGTTCGTTCAAAGCCGGACATTTCATGCAAACTCTTTTCGATAAACTTTTTCATAACCGTTTCATTATGTTTCAAAAAATTTGAAACTTTGAACCAAATAAAAAACAATTAAGAATGACAGATTACAGAGAGATTTGTGAAAGAACTGTAGATATAGCACGGGAAACCGGCCTTTTTGTCAAAAATTACCGGATGCAAAACAAGCCGGATGTTGAATCTAAAGGACGAAACGACTTTGTGACCCAGATTGATAAAGCCTCGGAAAAGAAACTGGTCGAAGCATTGGGAGGGCTTCTGCCCGAAGCCGGTTTTATTGCAGAAGAAAATACTTCTGACAAACAAGGTGCCACCTATAACTGGATCATTGATCCCATTGATGGCACCACCAATTTCATCCACGGGCTGTTTCCCTATGCCATTAGCATTGCTTTGCAGGAGAACGACAGAATAGTTGTTGGTGTGATCTATGAACCGGGGATGGACGAATGTTTCTACTCATGGGCAGGGGGGCCGGCGCTTCTTAACGGCAACGAAATACATGTTTCGGAAACATCAGAAGTGGCCGACAGTCTGATTGCTACCGGATTCCCCTACTCCAACTACAGTCTGATCAACAACTTTATGGATACGCTCGACTTTTTCATGAAAAACAGCCACGGGCTACGTCGCCTGGGCTCCGCTGCTGCCGATTTGGCCTACGTGGCATGCGGGCGCTTCGATGCTTTTTATGAATACAATCTGAAACCATGGGATGTGGCTGCAGGGGCTTTTCTGGTACAACAGGCAGGCGGAAAAGTAAGTGATTTCAAAGGTGGCAACAACTACCTTTTCGGGAAAGAGATTGTCTGTGCCAACAATTTAATGTTTGAGGAAATGCAGCAGGTGATTGAACAAATAATGACGAAATAGTGCGTGTCTATAATTCACAAAAATATTTTCACAATATTTGTGTCTGTTCAAAAAGTGTCAGTTGCAAGGCCTGCTAACTACGAAAATACGGAGTTTACTCATGGTAAATGAGTAATTTTCGGACGAGCGTAACGCAGTAAATGGTACTTTATGGACAAACATGAAATAGTGTTCCTCTGTAAACTCCCAAAAATCTAAGGATGTATTGAATGAACAAACTGCTCTATTACATTTGGTTTCCCCTGATATGGCTCATTTCCTTGCTGCCTATCTCTTTTTTGTACAGGATTTCCGATCTGCTCTATTACCCCGTTTCTCTGGCCGGTTATCGTAAAAGAGTTATTCTTGACAATCTGCGACGTGCCTTCCCGCAACAATCAGATGAATGGCGAAAAAATATTCTCAAAAAATTTTACCGCCACTTTTGCGACCTTTTCATCGAAACCATGAAGCTGCAACATATTTCAGACAAAGAAATATATAACCGCATCACATTTTCGAATACCAAAATCCTTGACGATGCAGCAGAAGAAGGGAAAGATGTCATTGCAGTACTTGGTCATTACGGAAACTGGGAATGGGTTCCTGCCATCAATTTGCACATCAGAGCTCAGGGCTACAGCGTTTACAGACCCTTAAAAAACAAAAGTTTTGACAAATACATGATAATGTTGCGCTCTCGTTTCGGCTCCGAAAATGTACCCATGAAAAAAACCCTGAGGCTGGTAGCCGGGTTAAAAAAACAGAACAAACGTTTCGTACTGGGTCTTATTGCCGATCAAAGTCCGGCCAGAAGCGAAATTCAATATTGGACAAATTTCCTCACGCAACCAACTCCAATTCTGCTTGGCCCCGAAAAAATGGCAAAGATGGTCAATGGGCGGGTGGTCTTTTTCAAAGTATCAAAACCAAAAAGGGGACATTATCACATCGAAGTTGTCCCCTGGAACGGAGACATAGAAAATGCCGAAGAATTTGAAATTACCGAATGGCATGTACGCCAACTGGAAAAGTGCATAACAGAAAGGCCTGAGCTCTGGCTTTGGTCGCACAAACGGTGGAAGTATCAGAACATGTACAGAGGAAGTTAGAAGGCTGTATGCGAGATATGTCAGATGAGAGGATGCGATAAGGCAGAAGTATGGGGCATGGAGCAGAGGGCATGGGGCAGAGGGCATGGAGTAATGGTGGAAAGGTGAGAAGATAGAAGGGCTCTAAAGAATGTCATAACAATGAACGACTTTAACTATTAAGTGTCTGTCCATAAAGTACCATTTGCTGTGTTACGCTCGCCGCCAGAATACTCATTTACGAGTAGTAAACTCCGTTTTTGGCGGCTTCGCAAGCCTTGCAACTGGCACTTTCTGAACAGACACACATACTATAAAAATTTTTTGCAAGTTTATAGACGAGCACTATTTAAAAGGCGCGGTGGCCTGTCGGCTTTCCGGGCCGGCGGATGGCGGGAAGCCAAAACGGTCGACATTCATGGCCTTGCGCAGTGACCGGAAATTTTGGCGGCAAGCGTAACACAGCAAATGGTACTTTATGGACAGACACGAAATAGAAACACAATGACGGATTCACAGGTTGCAGTAATAATACTAAACTGGAATACCAGGAACCTCCTCGAACGATTCCTGCCCGAGGTCATAAAAAAAAGCGCATACCCCGGTGCGTCGGTTGTTGTAGCAGACAATGGTTCCACCGACGGTTCTCCTGAACTAATCAAAGAAAGGTTTCCCGAAGTCAGGCTCATCAGGCTTAACCGTAATTATGGATTTGCGGGAGGCTACAATCGTGTGCTAAAACAAACGGAAAGTCCATATTCGGTATTGCTCAACTCCGATGTTATTCCGGGGGATAACTGGCTGGAACCGCTCATTAAATGCATGGAAGAAAACCCTGATACTGCCGCATGTGTTCCTAAGATAAAAGACATGAACAAACCGGAATGGTTTGAGTATGCAGGTGCAGCAGGTGGTTTTATCGACAAGTGGGGATATACATTTTGCAGAGGAAGAATATTTAATGTCCTGGAGCATGACAACGGGCAATACGATCAGTCGGGAGAGATATTCTGGGGCAGTGGCGCAGCACTGATGGTACGAACCGGACTTTTTAATCAGTCGGGCGGTCTCGACGAAGCATTCTTTGCCCACATGGAAGAGATTGACTGGTGCTGGCGCATGAAAAACCAGGGACTTAAAATCAGGTATTGTGCCGAAAGCGAAGTCTTCCACCTGGGCGGAGGCACTTTAAATACCATGTCGTCGCATAAGACTTACCTCAACTTCAGAAACAATTTGTTCATGCTTCACCGGAATATCCCCGCGGAAAATTTCAAAAAAA
>NZ_AHZV01000191.1 GCF_000250735.1 Anaerophaga thermohalophila str. Valhall | reverse complement strand
AGAGTTAAGCTAAATTACGTTTTTTTTGGCTCTTTGTTTTGAAATGATTGATTTTTTTTAAACTTTTGATGAGCAATTGTCATGATTCCGGTTGTTGGAATCTCAGACTGCTTTGATAATTTGTGTCTGTCCATAAAGTACCATTTGCTGTGTTACGCTCGCCGCCAAAATCCTCATTTACGACAAGTAAACTCCGGTTTTGGCGGCTTCGCAAGCCTTGCAACCGGTACTTTCTGAACAGACACACATATTGGGAAAATATTTTTGTGAGTTTATAGACACGAACTAATTAAATATCCGGACATACTATGAATTGGAAAGATCTACGAATCAGTACAAAAATTCGAGGAAGTCTTGCAGGTGTATTATTACTTACCTTGTTAATGGGCGGTTTTACACTTTACAGCTTGTTTGATATCGGAAAAGGGGTAAAAGACCTTTCCGAAAAGTACATTCCTACAGTTAACGAGGCCAGTCTTGTCGATCAAAACTGGAGGCGGCTGACCGAAATAACCCGCTCGTATGATTTTACATCAATCCCGTATTTTCATGTGGTTTTTGACCGCTATTTCGACCAAATGGCTGTAGCGCTTGAGAACCTGATAGAGATAGAGGGGGAAGGTGCCAGGGCTGAGACATTTGGTTCTCTGAAGGCAGAAATGGAACAATACGCATCCAAATATGATGATTACCAATCTTTGCAATCCTCTGCGTCCAATTTCCGTGAGGAGATGCGTAATTCAGGAGAAGCTCTTGCAGATGCGGCAGATGATTACAGGGGGAATGTTACTTTTCAAAGGATTATCAATGAAGCCCTTGGTATCTGGGGAAAAATTCAGGCCAAAGACTACTCACGCGAAGCTGTTGCTCTGGATGAAGAATTGGAAGCTTTGGATGTTCTTAGCAGACGAGTTTCTTCTGTTTATCTTCCCGGGGATTTAAACCAGACGATGCAGGCATTTATTGCTTCTGCGAATTCTTTTATCGAAAACTATCAGAAGGCCCGCATAGCTGAAGTTCAGCGTTTTGAGATGGCCAAAAGCATCATGTGGGATGTCCGGTCAATAGCAGACATGGGACAGGGCGACATTAAGGCCATGGGCAATCAGAGTGCACGCATTGTGGACAACGTTCAGCAACTTGTCATCTTTGCACTTATCCTCTTATTGCTTATGGGGATCGGGCTTGCATTGTATCTGCCGGGTTCTATTGCCAATCCTATCCTGGAAGGTATCGGACTGGCTGAGAAGGTTTCTGCCGGCAACCTGTCAGTTCGTTTTGACACAGACCGGAAAGATGAAGTAGGTCGTTTAAGCATTGCCTTGGACAATATGGTCAAAAATCTGCGGACCATTATTTCCGATATCAGGAACGGTGCGAAGGAGATGGTTGAGGCCAGCTCGAGTTTGATGCGCGAATCTACCGAACTGGCAGAAGGTGCCAATGAGCAGGCTTCGGCAGCCGAGGAAGTATCTTCATCAATGGAAGAGATGTATGCCAATATCCAGCAAAATACCGACAATGCCAAAGAAACAGAAGGAATTGCTCAGAAAGCCGCAAACGATATGAATGAAAGCAATCAGATATCGGAAAAAGCGGCTGAATATCTTGAAGAAATTACCTCCAAGATATCCGTTATTGGTGATATTGCTTTCCAAACCAATATTCTGGCATTGAATGCTGCTGTAGAGGCTGCCAGAGCGGGTGTAGAAGGACGCGGTTTTGCTGTGGTTGCTGCTGAAGTACGAAAGCTGGCAGAGCGAAGTCAACAGGCTGCCAATGATATTAATAAAGTATCCGGACAAACCATTAATTCATCACGGAGTGCCCGTGAGATGTTGTTGGCGCTGGCTCCTGAAATTGAAAAAACCGCTGGTCTGATACAGGAGATTTCTGTGGCATCACTTGAGCAGTTGTCGGGTGTTGAACAAATCAATAATGCATTACAGCAACTGAATCAGGTGACACAACGAAATGCCGCCAATTCTGAAGAAATTAATTCGGCGGCCCAAAGAATTGATAAATTGTCTGATCGTCTCGAAAGAGCTATTTCTGTTTTCAGGCTTGAGGAGGGCGACGAAACAAACGGCGGAAGTGCCAGGGAAGAGATTGATTCTTCCACAACAACTGCTAAAGCAACCGGGAATAAAGAATCCGGGCCCCAGTCTGCCGGCGACGGCTCGATTACCGAAAACAAGCCCTCAAAAGGAATCAATAAGGAGTTTGGTAAAAATGATTTTGGGGATGATGACGATTATGAACGGTATTGATTTTGTTGAGATGCACGACCGTGCATCTCAACATTAAATTAAATAGTGTCTGTCAATAAA
>NZ_AHZV01000192.1 GCF_000250735.1 Anaerophaga thermohalophila str. Valhall | reverse complement strand
GCGAAAGCCAAAATTTCCGGCCATTGCGCAAGGCCTTGAACGTCGCCCATTTTGGCTTCCCGCTATCCGCCGGCCCGGAAAACGGACAGGCCACCGCGCCTTTTAACCAGGAAAAGTCCTTAAGCCTAAAAATATTCTTTTGAACAGTGATATTTTGACAATTAATCATCACAGGTGCAGACTTTTTGAAAGATTTACTTGAAAAACCTTGCACTTTGAATGATATTATTGGCTATAATTAATTTATAATTAATCTTTTAATTGTTTTTCATCAGGCCCTAATTATTAACAGAAAAATATTATATAATGGAGGTTTTGACAATAACCAATGCAAGTGTAAAAAGCAAGAATAAAACACTCTTTAAAAATCTTAACTTACATATTAAAGAAGGACAAAACTGGGCTGTTGTTGGTCCTTCAGGATCAGGGAAAACTGCATTACTGAAAACCATCAGAGGCGATTTTTTTGTGTCAGATGGCCAGATTTTACATCACTATTACAATCTGTACAAAACAAATCACAATGTTTCGGATCCTTTGTTTTCACATCGTAACCTGATTAGCTATGTAGATGTAAAACATGATTTTACGAATTTGAGTCATACCCGTGATTTTTTCTATCAACAACGGTTTAATGCCGGTTATGCTAATGAATCACAGACTGTAGACGGGTATCTTCGGGATATATCATCGAAAGAGACACATGCAGGGCCATGGAATTTTGAACGGGTAATCTGCGATTTTGATCTTGAACCACTTCAGGATAAACATCTGATTAAACTATCCAACGGCGAAACAAAGCGTTTGCGTATTGCTGCAGCCCTTTTGAAAAATCCCGTTCTTCTCATTTTGAATGAGCCATGCCAGGGATTTGATAATTCGCAACAAAAATACTTCAAAGCGCTTATTGATAGTATAGCCGGACAAAATGAAATGGCTATGATTTATGTGACCCATCACCGGGAAGAATTGCCGGAGTGTATTGAGAAGGAGTTAAGGCTCTGGGAAAACAAGTCCTTTTGTAAATCCTCTAAACAACCGTATCAAAAAGTTAAAAACAAATGCCAGTTTGTGCATTGTATGCAAATATTTGGCGGTTTATTTTTGATAATTGTTAAAGTGTGTTTTAGGTTTTTGCTTGAGTCTTGTAATTACAAGTTTTTAAAATGGATGAATGAAGAGACAGTCCTGCTTTATTCATGACTTTTCGCCATGTGATGCTCAAATGATCAATTAGGATTATGCGCCAATCAATCAAAAAACTCGTTGAAATTTCTCGGAAATTCGGAAAAGATAAAAACTATACCATTGCCGGCGGTGGCAATACGTCTTTCAAGACCGATAAGGAATTGTGGGTGAAAGCCAGTGGATATGGGTTGGCCAACATTACCGAAGAGGGATTTGTCAGGATGGACAGAAAGAAACTTGATGTTATCTCTTCCAAAGAATATAGAAAAGAGCCATTTCTCAGGGAACGGGAAGTTAAGGGCGACCTTGAAAAAGCCTGTATAGACAAGGGGAAACGCCCATCGGTCGAGACTTCTCTCCATAATGCCATAGACTATGCTTTTGTTATTCACATGCACCCATTTCTCATAAATGCCATCCTGTGTAGCAATGATGTGGAGCAAACCGTTGAGAGACTTTGGGGTAACGATGTATTGTATGTTCCTTATACCGACCCCGGGTATGTTTTGTTTAAAGAGGTTGAAGCTGGAATTGATATTTTTAGGGGTCGAAATGGATATTGCCCCAAAGTTATTCTGCTTCAAAATCATGGCATTTTTGTGGGAGCTGATATGGTTGAAGAAGTTGAAATGATTTATACCGGAATGATGAATGATATTCTCCAGACGCTGCCTTCAAATGCTCGCTCTCTTAATTTTTCCGATCTACCGTTTGAGTTGGAGTACGAAGTGAGTCTGCCGGATGAATTTTTAAAATCAAAAGGATTGCTGTTTAAAGGGCGCAATAACCGGTTAATCGAAAGATTTAGTCGTAACAGAAATGAATTCAGCAAGATAAGCGCTCCGTTCACGCCCGATATTATTGTTTACTGCAAATCAAACTATCTTTTTATCGAAACAAGTATCCAGCAAAATTCTCTTGCTATTGAAAATGCAATTGTAAAATTTCATACAGAGAATGGCTACTTTCCAAAAATTTTAGTTTTACAAGGAATGGGACTTGTCAGCATCGGTGAATCTGAAAAACAAGTCAACACTGCGCTTGATGTTTTTGAAGATCAGATGAAAATTGCGTGGTTTTCAGACTTTTTTGGAGGGCAACATTTTATGGAACCACTGCAAATCAATTTTATTGATTCGTGGGAAGTAGAGAATTATCGGCGAAAGATTTCGGGGTAAGTGTTAATATATTTTAATTGGTTTCTTGCTTTTTTATGACTATGCGGTAAAATACCTTGCGCAGTTAATTCTCAGATACGATGGTTCTCTAAATTTTCCCGATAATAAATGATGCATTGAAAGCAATAACCACAGATTGGGAATTTTTGAAAGCAACTGTCCCTCCCAAATAGCTTTGATCTGAAAATTTGGGATGACTAAAGAACTTAATCCTGTTTTTTATATATTTATTCACTACTGACCGACTAAAATGAAACGGATATAATGAAGACCTGTATTTATGTGCGCT
>NZ_AHZV01000193.1 GCF_000250735.1 Anaerophaga thermohalophila str. Valhall | reverse complement strand
AAGCAACTTTATCTTTTGTGTTCTTATATGTCTTATATGGTGTATTTTTTGAGTTTTGTGTTTTGAGTTAAGGCTTGTTGAGATGCACGGCCGTGCGTCTTTACCTGCCCCCAAAAAAGTTTCTTGTTCCGGGTTTCCGGTTAGCTTGCTTGTAAGAATTCGTCATTGGTCAATTGGTCAATTGGTTCATTGGTTCATTGATCATTGGTAATTGATCATTGGTAATTGATAATTGGTAATTGATCACTGGTAATTGATAATTGGTAATTGATCACTGGTAATTGATCACTGGTAATTGGTAATTGGTAATTGGTAATTGGTAATTGAAAATTGGTAATTGAAAATCAACCTCAACCTACTGACCTACTCGCCTATTAACCTAATGACCTAATGACCTAATGACCTATTATACCACCTTCTCTCCATCCCAACGGACAACTCTGCCTTCGCGGTAAGCTATGGTAGCCATCATTGCAGTAATTCCTTCTTCAAATGCCTGGTCAATACCACAGCTGACGGAAGCACCTGTACGTATCCCATTCAGCCATTCAGCAAGGTGCAGGTGGGCGGTATCAATAATTCTTCCCCCTTGCGATGTATACAAAAGCCCCCTTGAAGCAAAATATTTTTCCGTAGCCGAGCTAATAGCATCCACCTGAGCCTGCATATCGTTGGTAAGACCGATAGGCTGATTGGGTACCACATCTTCGTTCATGATGTAATCCTCATACATGTGAGAACCAGGGTCGACAAACATTTTAAGAGTACCGCCAACCTCAATGGATGCTTCATCACCCATTACTTTCTTTGGCCGATACATGCTACTGGCCAGAGAGGCAGAGTAGAGCAGAGAAAAATGACGCGAGGGATATTCCATCACGGTTTGTTGCACATCGGGTACTTCACGGCTGTCTTTCCAATGGTAAATGCCCCCTGTAGTCGTTACAATCTCAGGAATACCCATTTTCAACATTTGGTTGATACTGTCGAATTCGTGCGTCATCAGGTCGCCATTCAAGCCGGTTCCGTAATCCCAGAAGAGACGCCATCTGAAAAAATGCTCTTTATTAAATGGCGTATTGGTATCTCTCAAAAAATTATTCCAATCGACATTGTGTGGGCCGGCTTCTTCAGGAATATTATAGACCCAGGCGCCATTGGGCGAATTCCGGTTGGTAGTTGTTTCAACAAGATTGATGTTGCCCAACAATCCCGCCTGTACCACTTTTGCTGCCATCACATTGCTCTCGGATTGACGGTTCTGATGCCCCAACTGAAAAACCACCCGGTTCGATTTCACCGCATCTCTAACTTTAAAAACATCTTCCAGCTTATGGGTAAGCGCTTTCTCGCAGTAAACATGCTTTCCGGCATTGGCTGCAGCCACAGATACAGGTCCGTGCCAGTGATCACTTGTTGCTATAACCACAGCATCCACGTCGGGCGCTGCTACCAGATCACGGAAATGGCCGTACTGTTTCACCGGTCGTTCAGTAAAACCGGCAACTCCTTTTCTTTCAATGTTAGCAGCAGCTCGTGCTGCTTCTTTCAATCGCGGCCGGTACAAATCGCAAACACCTGTGATTTCAATATTTAAATCGGGCTGATCGAGGAAAATCTTACGTGCCCTCTCAGACATAGCGTCAATATCCTCAGGCGTCATAAACCCCATAGATTTCATCAGCTGCTTTCCTCTGATACCGAAGCCAACCAGTCCAATGCGCACTTTCTGCCCATCCGAATGGCCGGAAATCTTTGAGGTGGAAGGCATTATTTTTGACTGAATAAACTTTTGAAATGCACTGGCTTCCCTGCCTTTCTCTGCTACAGTTTTTCGGGCAAAAAGGTAACCGTATGCGCCAAGAACAGGTACTCCTGCCAATCCTTTTAATAAATCTCGTCTGTTCATAAAATAAATCGTTGAATTCCTTGCGGATTTTGGGAAATAAGCTGAATAATAACTATTTCAGCAAGATTTAATTCTTCTGCTTTTGTCCACACTCTGGGGCATCAAAAACTTTTGACCATCCACTTCAGAGCTTACTACAAATAAACCGGTTAAGACCCAAAAACTGTCCCGGACGGAACTGCCAAACCACCCATAGGGCCAGAAACATTATCAGGTTTTTATCCACAACCAGATAATTGCCTTCGGCCAATACATCACTGAGATCGCCAAACGGTGGATACGAGAGATAAAAAAACACCAGCAACACCATCCCGGCCACTGAAGCTATTCGTTCAAACAGACCGAGCATCAATAATACACCGGTAATAATCAGTAAAAAAACAACGCCATGATTGGATACGGAGGTCAGAAACTCACTATTTATTATCCACTGAAAGACCCCCTGAAGAGGGCCTTCCGACTGTGCCAGATAATATTGGGCCGTCCACCCGGGAGTAACGAGTTTGTATAATCCTTCGTGCAGAAAAAGCCAACCGATAGCTGTGCGAAGCAGAAACAAGGGAACAGCTTCCTTACTATTTTTTAATTCCATTTCAGATTATTTTGTCTTTTCCCTGACAAAAATATCTTTTCCAATTGAAAAAAACAGAATATGAGAGGAATTTTGTCGAAAAAAGAATCGCAGACACCTTGTTTCTACTTCCCGATCAGCCCTGTAATTCGGTCGTCCAGCTCTTTCTGGTCTTTGGTGAAAGCGGCCAGTCCTGCAAGATTCAGCAAGGTATCAATAGCGGTTTCACCCTTTGAAATAGCATCGGCCCATCTTTCGTGTTTCGGAATCTTTCCGTCGTCGGCTATGTAGAGCTCTTCCATTGGAGTAATATGGGGAAATATGTCGGGAATACCGGCTTCTCGAAGGTAGTCGACGAGTTCCCACGCGTCATCCGGTATATTGCCGGCCAGTTCATGGAAAACCCGTTTCTCTGTTTCCGTGACATGCCACAGCTTATCAATCTGTATTTCAGAGGTGGCAACACCGGGCTCGTAGACAATCTTAAAATCATGG
Source organism: Anaerophaga thermohalophila str. Valhall (assembly GCF_000250735.1). Lineage (GTDB taxonomy): Bacteria > Bacteroidota > Bacteroidia > Bacteroidales > Marinilabiliaceae > Anaerophaga > Anaerophaga thermohalophila_A. The sequence goes on along the minus strand of NZ_AHZV01000193.1, from coordinate 1,012 downwards.
TCGGTCATAGGTTGGTAAGGCCCCTTCAGTTTTTCGATGGCATCCCCGGCCACCTTGGGTGGTATGGTCAGGACATCAATGCCGCACAACAGTGGCAATTGATTATAGTCCCTGATACTGGCAGCAATGAGTCTGGTAGTTGCTCCTGTTTCTTCTCTTAAAGTATTCATGCACCGCTGAGTACGATGAACGGTTTTCTCACCCGGACCTTCGGCTTCTCCCAGGTGATTTTGTTTCATATAGGCGCCAATACGTCCCAAAAAAACATTGGAAAAAGCGGGGCGTGCCAGAAGCGTTACCAACATATTTTGACGGGCACTGAAAAGCAGTGTAAAATTAACAGGTATGCCTTTTTCATGAAGTTTTCGGGCTCCCAAAAGGCCTGAAGGGGTCAACGGCACTTTAATCAGGAAATGCTCAGGCTCTATATTATGAAACCGTTGACCGTAATGAAGAATACCGTCAACGTCGTGAGCCACATCGGTATGAAGCTCCACACTTACCCTGCCTCCGTATCGTTTTACCAACCGGAGTCCGTGCAAGGCGTTAAGTAAAAAAGCCATCTCTATAATACGCTTTTCAGGAGGCAACGCATCAAAGCGATGTGCGATATCTTTTATCAGACCATCATAAATTCCCTTCTGTACCTCCTTGTTAAGCAACGTATTGTTGGTAGTTAATGCACTTACCTCGGGGGTGATCAAACGATCCACCGCCTCCATATCACCGGTGTCAAGCCAGATTTCGCTACCCGTTTCCCTGCACGATTTAAACAGGGGCTGCGAAGGATTTGCAACAGGTTCATCTTTAAATCTTTCCAGTAGTTCCGGTATAAGTTGTTCGGGAATATTTTGTGTAGCCATATTTTGAAGTTTTTATGCACTAATTTAATCAACTATTTATTGAATAACAAGTTTTGATGATGCCGGGGGCTGGGTGCTGGGTGCTGGTTGCTGGTTGCTGGGTGCTGGGTGCTGGGTGCTTGTTGCTGGTTGCTGGTTGCTTGTGCTTG
>NZ_AHZV01000194.1 GCF_000250735.1 Anaerophaga thermohalophila str. Valhall | reverse complement strand
ATCTTCGTAAAAAAAATGTATAAAATAAACCAAAGGGGCGTAGCCCTGATATCTTATATCTTATATATCTTATATCTAACAATCTATTGAATTAAAATATTAACAGAATAATGACCGGGAATAAGTTAAAACGAAGCGATTTTGAAGTAATGGCGCCGGTTGGCTCCTTTGAGTCACTCATGGCAGCCATTCAGGGAGGGGCCGATTCGGTCTACTTTGGGGCGGAAAAACTCAACATGCGTTCGCGATCATCCAGCAATTTCACAACCGATGATTTGCGCAAAATTGTAGCCATTGCCTCACAACACAATGTAAAAACCTATCTGACGGTTAACACCGTTCTCTACGATACCGACCTGCCTGTTATGCGGTCGCTCATCGATGCAGCCAAAGAAAGCGGTATCTCGGCGATAATTGCGTCCGACCAGGCGGCCATCAACTATGCCAACAGCATTGGCGTGGAAGTTCACATTTCCACTCAGGTAAATATTTCAAATGTTGAGGCCCTTAAATTCTACAGTCGTTTTGCCGACGTGGTTGTCCTCGCCCGTGAATTAAACCTCGATCAGGTCAGTGCCATTCACAAAGCCATAGAAAAAGACAAAATTAAAGGGCCGGCGGGCAAACTAATACGTATAGAGATGTTTTCGCACGGCGCGTTGTGTATGGCCATCTCCGGTAAATGCTATCTGAGCTTACATCAGTTGAATTCATCTGCTAACAGGGGTGGATGCCTGCAACCCTGCCGACGTAGCTATATTGTTACCGAAAAAGATACCGGTCAGGAACTTGAAGTAGACAATGAATACATCATGTCGCCAAAAGACCTTAAGACCATTCATTTCCTCAATAAAATGATAGATGCCGGCGTGCGGGTCTTTAAAATTGAAGGCCGTGCCCGTGGCCCTGAATATGTAAAAACAGTGGTTTCCTGTTACCGCGAAGCCATCAACTCAGTACTTGACGGGACGTATTCGCAGGAGAAAATCAACCACTGGGAAGAGCGCCTGGCCTCGGTTTTCAACCGCGGTTTCTGGGATGGTTATTACCTGGGACAAAAACTCGGGGAGTGGAGCGCTAATTACGGATCGCTTGCCACCAGAAAAAAAGTTTATATCGGGAAAGGGACCAACTATTTTCCAAAAATTGGTGTCGCAGAATTCCTTCTGGAAACAAAAAACCTGAAGGTTGGCGATGAAATTCTTATTACCGGCCCCACAACCGGCGTGGTAGAAATGAAAGTTCCGGAAATCAGAGTCGACCAGAAACCAGTGGATGAAGCCCAAAAAGGCGACCGGTTTTCAATGCCCGTGGATGTTAAAATCAGGCGGTCGGATAAGTTGTATAAATGGGTGGCCAAAAAGGTCTAAACGCAAAGACGCCATGACACTGAGTTGCTATTATGAGAGAATTATAATCTAATCTACTACTTTCATTCGTTTTAAATATATTTTTTCACTGCTGTCCGACTAAAATGAAA
>NZ_AHZV01000195.1 GCF_000250735.1 Anaerophaga thermohalophila str. Valhall | reverse complement strand
TTCCGATGGTAAAACCTTCCGGGACATCAGATATTTCGACGGTCAGTGTTTCATCTCCTTCATAAATATCATCGTTGGTAGCAGATAAAGAGGCCGTTCCGGTTGTTTCACCTGCAGTGATTGAGATGGAAGCAGGCAACGTGTAATCGCCGGAAGATGCTGTACCACCGGTAACGGCCAGGTCTATAGTAATGTCGTTATCTGTTGCCCCCGACAGGGTGGCTGTTAATGTTGAGGAACCTGTATTTTCGGCAATAGATGTTGGCGAAGCACTGAGTGTAACAGTCGGGGCTGTCTGCTCATCAGTAATGGTGATAACTTCCGATTGTTGTGTTTCCTCAACGGCGCCTCCTCCGGAAACCCCTGAAATATCAATTTGCACTTGTTCATCGCCTTCAAAGAGCCCGTCGTCAACGGCAGAAATGGATGTTGTTGCCGAAGTTTCTCCGGCGGTGATGGTAATGTTTTGAGATGCCAGGTTGTAGTCGCCTGACTGGGTATCGATATCCGTGACATCAAGATTGACGGTCACATCCTCGTAAGTGGCATTGCTGAG
>NZ_AHZV01000196.1 GCF_000250735.1 Anaerophaga thermohalophila str. Valhall | reverse complement strand
CGCGACGGCATTTTTTAGCATCGCTGAATTTTGCTGCGTTCGGCATTGACACAAACAAGTTTGGTCACTGCTCTCACTTAACGCAAAATTTGTTTACTTTTTTTTGCTGTAGAAACGAGCATGGTAACAATTGCAACAATAAGAATATGTATAAATCTTACATGCGAGTTCCATTAGGCCAATAACTTAAGTATATTATATACTAATGAATTGGAGCGAAGCGTAAATCGTGAACGCCTTATAATTTTTATCTCGTGAACAAAAAAAGTAAAAGCCCACGCGGCTTGAGCGCAAAAAGTTAAACGCTTTTTTTTGTCGGACAGCAGTGTCTAAAAATCTTAAATCTACCATCTGATATTGAATCTATTACAATCTAAAACTCTAAAATGGAAGAACAAATAAAGCAGGTTGCTGCCCGCATTAAAGACTTGCGTGAGATACTGAATATTTCGCCGGAAGCAGCGGCAGATTATTGCGGATTAACCGTGGCAGATTATTGCGAAATTGAATCCGGGAAGGTGGACATCCCCGTTGGCATCATGCATCTTTTAGCCAGGAAATTCAACGTTGATGTCACAACATTTCTCAGTGGGGCCGAACCACGAATGCATTACTATACGCTGACGCGAAAAGGTAAGGGTGTATCAGTTCAACGTAGAAAAGCTTACAGTTACGAGGCACTGGCTACCAACTTTATCAACCGGAAAGCGGATCCTTTTATTGTGACTGTGGATCCCAAACCAGACAAAGCCGGGATGGAATTTAACAGCCATCCGGGGCAGGAATTTAATCTGATTCTGAAGGGTAGTCTGTTAATCTGTTTGAACAATAAGGAGATGCTTCTCAATGAAGGTGACAGTATTTTTAATCCTGCCGATATGCTGGATGTGATTGCAAAATATAAAGTCACCTCTTTTTGTGCACCTCCCACCATTTTTCGTTTTATGATTCGTGAAGACTTTTCGAAATACGACCTGTCAGCACTTGAATACTGCACCACAGCGGGAGAAGCCCTCAATCCCAAAGTTTTTGAAACGTTCCGGGAGCTTACCGGCATAAAACTGATGGAAGCTTTCGGACAGACCGAAACGGCAGTTCAGTTGGCCACCTTCCCGTGGATGGAGCCTAAACCCGGGTCCATGGGGATTCCAACACCCCAATACAACATCGACCTGCTGAAACCCGATGGCACTTCATGCGAAGATGGTGAAGAAGGCCAGATCGTTATTCGCATTGGTGAGCATCCACCGGTTGGGCTCTTTAAGGGGTATTTTCGCGACGAAGAACGTACCCGCGAAGTGTTGCAGAATGGCGTTTACTATACCGGAGACATTGCCTGGCGTGACGAAGACGGATATTACTGGTTTGTGGGAAGAGCCGACGATGTCATCAAAAGTTCCGGCTACCGCATAGGGCCTTTTGAAGTAGAAAGCGTTTTAATGACGCACCCCGCTGTTGTAGAATGTGCTGTTACCGGGGTACCTGATGATATTCGCGGGCAAGTGGTGAAAGCTACCATAGTGCCGGCACCGGGTTATGTTGCTTCAGAGAAGTTGATCAGGGAAATTCAGGAACACGTAAAGCAGGCGACAGCTCCCTACAAATACCCGCGCATTATCGAGTTTGTAGAAGAATTACCCAAAACTATAAGCGGTAAAATACGCAGAGTGGAAATCAGGGGTGAAGGGAAGAGATTGGCTCCAAAATAACTCGCACTATTTGTGGTTTAATTTTTGCAATCTTTTACTTTTGCATAAGAATACCGTAACACAGTAAAATGGCACTTTATGGACAGACACTAAATAGGGTTTGCCGAATAACACTTAAATAATTAATAATAAATTATTTACATTGCATAATTCCATTTAAGGTGCAAGGTTTGTCACAAGAGAACATGTATAAACCCAATTATGCGAGTTCCATCAGACCAATAACTTAGACTAATTTTATGCTGATGAAACGAGCATGGCAAAGTTTGCCACAAAAGAAAGATGTAAAAGTTCTTGCATGCGAGTTCCATTCGACCTTAATAAATGAGTGCGGTATAAAAAGCATA
>NZ_AHZV01000197.1 GCF_000250735.1 Anaerophaga thermohalophila str. Valhall | reverse complement strand
GTTTATAGACAGACACTATTTAGTGCTTGTTCACAATAGTCAGTTAAAAAAAGCCCAACCGCAGAGACTCAAAGTTGAGACTTAGGTTGAGACTTAGGTTGAGACTTAGGTTGAGGTTGAGGTTGAGAGTGCACCACAAATTCTTGCAAGCAAGCGGCATAGCCGAGCGACACGAATTTACACAGATTTATCAATGATCAATTATCAATGATCAATTATCAATGATCAATTACCAATGATCAATTAACTAATTAACCAGTAACCAGCAACAAGCAACAAGCAACAAGCAACCACCAACCACCAACCACCAACCAGCAACCAGCAGATTGAGGTTGAGACTAAGGTTGAGGTTGAGAGTGCACTGCGAAGCAAATGGTACTTTATGGACAGACACTAAATTAAATCTCCAACCAGTGTAACTACAGACCTGCCCTTAATTACAATATCATCGGCAGGCATCGCCCCTTTTTCCAGGTTTTGGGTGGCAGAGGTGGTATAGGAATCAAATGTATTCCCCGAAACTGTAAAAGTATCGCCCAGGCTGCCTATCGTCATTTTTTTGTCACTCCCGGAATAGTTAACAAAAACCAATACCAGTTTATTTTCTTCAATGTCTTTGTAGGCCGAAAACATCACATTCGAGGCCATGAATTCTTCCGACTTGGGAACAGAATATCCCGATTTGACCCGTACCATGCCCGGCCTTACAAACCGGGAATAGTTTCCTAAGGCCCACAATAGCTTTGATTCACGAAAGTAACCGTCCGTTTTGAGTGGTTCTGAATCCGGATGGGAAGGGCCGTTGATGCCGTCATTCCCATTGTCAAGATATATCAGCCCGTCCTTATAGTCGTATTGCGACAAGGCCGTCCACCAACTCCATGAGCCTGCATTAGCAAGTGTAAGATCGAAATGAATGACACGGGCAACATATAAAGCCGTTTCCATGTCCAGGTCTCTCCCCCAACCGTCGCCAATATCGTCAGTATTTTCAAGAATACAAAATTCACTCTGCCAGAATCCGGCTTCACCGCCTGTTCTGTTTATCCTGGTGCCGAGGTTCGTTCTCACATCCACGAGGGTGGAAAGGTTGGCTGTAGTAAAATAGCTGTGTCCCAAAACAACATCTTTCACTTGTGGAATATCCCCAATATACTGAGAAGAAGCAGGGTTGAAAAACGCATCCACCTGATTACCTCGCTCAGTTCTCCCGTGATCTTCATATAAGTAGTAAAGCTCCCCGGCTTCGGGTACCACAATTTGGGTTGGAACATCCTTCTCTTCAAGGCTGGCAGACAACTCTCTTACCAAAGCAGCAACATCCTGATTGGTTGCAGGAGACCCTTCCTGTCCGGGTGAGTCCCAGTCCCATTGCGGCTCATTCACCGGACTCAGGTAGTTGATCGTTATCCCCTCATTATCGAAATGCTGACAAACAGTAGCCAGAAACTCAGCATAATCAGGCAGTCTTCCGGCTTCAAGGTTAATACTGTTGCCACCGGGAGAATAAGCTTTCCCGTTTTTCGTGAAGTGTACCGGCGGACTGTTAACGAATCCGAGAAGTGACTCTACCCCCCGCTCTTTAGCAGCACGCAGAAACCATTGCTGACCTTCCTGTTTACTCCAATTGTAGGTGCCGTCTTCATTCAGAAAACATTCGGCTCTCCGCCAGGAATTTTCTATATCACTGGCCGAACCCTGTTCTGCACTCCCGGCGCCAATATTGAACCGCCAAAGAGAGAGGCCGATCCCTTCGGGGCTCCCGTCTTCCTTTACATCCCGGCTAAAAAGCAGGTCTGCTATTGCATTTCGCTTTTCAAGAGGCCAGTTAGCGCCGACAAATTGCGTGCGCCATGCATCGGAAGCACCAAATCCTTCCATGGTTTGCAAGGTTACAGACGGATCAACAAAAATTACTTCACCGCTGGTATTATCATCCCCGGGGTCAGTGTCATTGCTGTCATCACAACCGCAAAATAAGAAAGGGAGAATTAGTAGTGTGTATTTAAGAATTGTCAGCATAGGTTTTTTGTATTGTTAGATGAACCTTTCCGGACACTCGCTTAAAACGGTTAAGCCGTTTAACAGCGGCCGGCCTGTTAATAGCCGGGATTTTGCGAGATCACCCCGTTGCTTCGGTCAATTTCCGATTGAGGAATGGGCCAAAGTTCATGCTGATTTTCCTGAAACAAGATTCCTTTGTCCTGTGGCTCTTCAGGGTGAATGGTTTCATACGGGTCGGTGCTCTCATTGAGATTGTACTCAACAAAATAGCCGTTCGATCCCATGGCTTCAGCAATACGCGGTTTTCCTGACACCGGATCGATCTGGCGGCGAAGATCATACAAACGCAAACCTTCTGATGCCATTTCGAGACGACGCTCTTTCCAGATGGCATATAAAAGATCATTTCCCGAAAGGTCGTTTTTGGGGCCGAGTTCAACTCTTTCCCTTATTGTGGCAATATCACTCCTTGCCTGGTCTTCATTACCTGTGAAATAAGCTGCTTCCGCTCTTGTCAGGTACATTTCTCCCAGGCGGAGCAATATCATGGGCAGTGGAATATGGCGGTCTTTCACGGTCAACTGGCGACGCATATCAATCGGCACGTAATATTTACGCCATACACGGCCCGACTTATTCAAATCAATATTAAACTGATAGTTGGGATTTTCTTCTTCGTCGCCATAAACAGGTTCTCCAATTTTGGCGATGGTACTTTTACGGCGTATCTCATCCCCTTCGGAAAGGTAAGCCTGCTCCAGATGCGATGACGGCACGCACCATCCCCATCCGTCCATGATCTTATCTTCTTCTCCCTCCGGCCATATTTCACCACGGGCACACATTACCACAGAAAAGCGGTTTCCAACATTGTAATTCTGGTTGCTGCTGGCGTTAATCTCAAAAATGGACTCAACTCCATGATGGTTGTATACACTCCATACATCTACAAAATTCTCTTCCAGTTCAAAAGGCCCCTGACGAATCACCGTATCGGCGTACGCAAAAGCATTGTCATAATCTTTCATAAAAAGATACGTACGTGCCAGAAGAGCTTTACAGGCCCAACGGGTTACCCGCCCAAGGTCTTCTTCCGAATACTGACCGGGTAGTACGGCAGCCGCCTCCTTAAGGTCTTTCACGATCTGCTCATACACCTCTTCTTTGGGTGTTCTGTCTTTATTAAGCCCCGAAGTTCCCTGTGGTTCTGTTACCAGTACCACATCGCCGAAATTTTGTACCAGTTCCCAGTAACTAAAAGCTCTGAAAAATTTTGCTTCGGCCACGAGTCTTTCTTTCAACTCATCGTTGATCGGTGCATCGGGAATATCACTGATGGCAATATTGGCAGCACCAATATTCAGATATTTATGTGTATAGAAATTTTTCAGTGATCCGGGAGCATTAGAAGCTTCGACAAAATAGTGCGCTAATGCATAATGGTCACCTGGGTCCTGCTGAAGGTTTCCCATCCAGGCATCGTCGGTCGACATGATATTGGTAAGACGGATGATCTGCTGCCACCAGTCGTCCCAGTTGGCAAACGATTTGTACAACCCGTTAACAAACGTCTCGGCTTCCGACTCATTGGCAAAATAATTGTCAAGGTTCTGATTGCCACGTTGTTCTATTTCAATGAAGTCTTCACAGGCGGAAATACTTCCTATCAGAACAACTGCCAGTAGTATATTTAATATTTTTCTTTTCATGATTTATTGTTTTTATCAACAGTCCGTTAAACTTTTACAATACGTTACAAACCAATTGCTTGTGATTAATAGGTTGTATTTATTAAAATACAGTATATCAAGATTATATGAAACGAGCATGGCAAGGGTTCCCACAACAAAAATATGTATAAAGGCTTGCATGCGAGTTCCATCAGACCAATAACTTAGACATAATTTATACTGATGAATCATCTTATATCTAAAAATCTAACGATCTATTGTTTTATGTACCTATATATTTTCAATAGTCCGGTAAATTTTAATCGGGCTTCCATTTCCAGAGTCAGAGCCTTTCGGAAGGCCAATTTCCCACTCTTTGCTCTCTGCTCTCTGCACCATGCCCTCTGCCCTGAACATCTAACGGTCTATTGTTTAAATCCGGCTGACCCGATCAGAAAGTAATGTTTGCACCAATCAGGTAAGTTGGCAGAACAGGATAAGTCCATCCGGAGAATCCGTAATTCAAGACACTATCTCCTGCCACCTCCGGGTCAACTCCGTCAAAACCGGTAATTGTCAACACATTCTGACCGGAAACATAGAACCGGCATTTAGTCAGCCCGATACGATCCAGCACTGTTTGCGGAAGCGAATATCCCAACTGAATATTTTTCAGTCTCATATATGACCCATCTTCAACAAAATAGTCACTGAAACGGGCAAAGTTCTGATTCAGGTCGGTATGTGCTACCCTGGGAATATCATTGCTTGTTCCCTCACCGTGCCAGGCTTTATCCAGCAATCCGGAAATGACATTATTGTCGGAGCTCTGGGTACTGTACAAATCCTCTCGCAACCAGTTCACCAGGTCGTTTCCGACACTGGCATAAACATTGGCCGTCAGGTCGAAATTATCATACGCCAGCCTGACATTAATGCCCCCTGTGAAATCGGGCCACGGACTACCGATCCTGGTGCGGTCTTCACCATTCAACTCCCCGTCTCCGTTCACATCGACAAACCGGATGTCACCGGGCTGTGCTTGTGTTTGCAACAGAGCACCATGTTCATTGGCATGGGAATTTATTTCGAACCGGTTCTGGAAAATGCCGTCGGTTTTATAGCCGTAAAAATAGCCGGGCTCCTCTCCTTCCACGGTTCTGGTATATTCATTATCCCCATAAACAACGGGGGTAATTTCCGGCAGGTCGGTTGCTTCAACCGCAACTGTTGTGAAGGTAAGACCGAGGTCATATTTCAAACGGCTGTTGTGGTTGTGGTAATTCAGCGCCATCTCGAAACCTTCTGACTTCATAGAGCCGACATTCGACCATATCTGGGCATCGCCAGGATACCCGCTGTAATTGGGATAAGGCAACTGAAAAATCATATCTCTGGTCTTCTTCTGATAGTATTCCAGCGAGCCGTCAACCTGGTTGCCGAATAATGTGAAATCGCTGCCAAAATTGATGTCCTCCACGGTTTCCCATTTAATATCCTCATTTTTCATACTGCTCGGATATGTAATATTGACGAGCGATCCCTGACCAGGTCCGAACACATAATAGTCCTGACCTATACCGGAAGTATAAACATTTGATGGCAGATTCTGATTACCCAGTCGGCCCCAGCCGGCTCTGATCTTCAAATCATCAATAAAGCCGAGTCCGTCCATAAAGGTTTCGTCAGAGATGCGCCAGGCAACAGAAGCCGATGGGAAGGATGCCCATTTGTTGTTTGCCAGAAACTTTGAAGAACCGTCAATCCGGTATGTTGCAGTCAGATAATAACGATTCTGATAGTTATAGCTGAGACGCCCGAGGAAAGACTCAAGGGAATTGGCCCATGAATTGCCGTTTACCTCCGGGTTTTCGGTAGCTGCATCAATTTCGCGAAGCGGATCGGTATTATTGGGAATACCGTCTTTTGTACCATTGATAAACCGGCCATTCCATTTTTCGAGTGTGGCGCCTCCCATAACAGAAGCATTATGACCGCCGGTCTCCAGGGAGTAGGTAAGTGTATTGGTCCAGTTCCAGTATGACTCAAAATCGTGCGAACGATATACATAATTGAGCTCATTCTTTTCGTGAGCGCCGTCAATCACGAAATCGGGTTCAAAATCATCATCGTGGTTAAACTTATAATCGCCACTGATCTGTGTTCTGAATTCCAAACCATTTACAGGTTGAATTTCGGCATAAGCATTGGCGGCAAGAGCGTAGTAACCTCCTTCATCGAATTGTCGTGCATCGCGAGCAATAGGGTTCCATACATAAGTATAATACGAACGCTGATAAATACTGTATTTATTCAATCCTTCACGTTCTTCTTCGGGACGATAGACCGGTGTAACCGGATCGATCAACAAATAGTCCTGGTACCAATTGGGGGTGTCGTCCCATGCTTCACGACGCGGGTTTAGCATAACGCCTGCCCTGATCCATTCGGCAAAGTCCCAGTCGGAACTCAAACGGGCAGTAAATTTCTGCCAGTTGCCGGAGTTGTAAAACGATTCCTGGTCGTAGTAGTTTAAGCTTACGGAATATTGATGCTTTTCACTGCCGCCTGCAGCCTGGAAACTAAAATTCCTTTGCGGAGAAACTTTGTCTACACCTTCGCCCCACCAATCGGTACCTTCGCCAAGACTGGCAGGATCAGGGAATCTCTCGTCCAGGCCGGCATTTTGCAACGACCGGTTCATTATTTGTGCGTACTCAGTCGCATTTGCCATATCGTAAGGCTTGTCGAAAACCTGAAAACCATACGACATATCCACAGAGAATTGCGTTTTACCTTCTTCGCCGCGTGTGGTTGTAATAAGCACCACGCCATTGGAAGCGCGGCTACCATAAATGGCCGATGCCGAAGCATCCTTAAGGACTTCAATACTCTCAATTTCGTTGGTATTTAAGAAATTAAGATTGCTGCCCATGGGTACTCCGTCAACTACGTAGAGCGGATCGGTAGAAAGATTCAGTGAAGTGAACCCGCGGATGAGCACTTTGGGAGAAGCTCCCGGGTGACCGCTTCCGGCAGTGATCTGAACACCGGGTGCTTTGCCCTGCAGTGCCTCTACAGGATTTCCAACTGTCATGGTTTTCATCTCTTCGCCCTTCACCGAGGTAATAGAGCTGGTCAGATCGCTTTTCTTTGCACGACCATACCCGATGGCAACCACTTCGTCGAGGGCAACGGTTGACTCTTCCATCTCGATATTAAGCGTGGTTTTGTCGCCCACCGTAACTTCCAGATTTTCGAACCCTATAAAGCTGAACTGCAAAACATCAGAAGGTTCTGCCTCGAGCTGAAAATTACCATCTATATCGGTAATGGTTCCGGTGGTTGTTCCTTTTATAGCTATGGAAACACCCGGAAGGGGCTCACCGTCGGTGGAGACCACCGTTCCGTTGATTAATCGTTCCTGGCCCAAAAGTGTGGCTGAAAAACAAAAGATAGCAGCCAAAAGCCAAATTGATTTATTGATGTATTTTCTCATATTTCTGAATATTTATTGATTCACGGTTATTAACAGTTACTCAACCGGTACCACTTTGGCCCTGTTAAGGTGAGAGTCAAAAGTGACCTTGTAGGTGGTTCTCTCAGGTACCTCCATTGCCACGTTATCTCCGCCTTTGAGAATGGTTTTTTCGGGGTCCACTTTTCGGTCGAACCGCCAGAAAGGCTCGGGCCACCATCCCCAGGGATGCTCAGGCTGGAATATAAATTCGACAGTACCTTCCATATCCAGTGTCTTATAGAACCTGTAATTATTTTCCGGGTCACGCTCGAATTCAATTGCGGCCCAGGTAGCCCAGTTCTGGTCGGGATACTCGGGGAATCCTTTGCCCACGAGTCCGAGATTCCCGACATACTCTGTCTCAATGTAAGAATCGTCGTCGGGATGTTCCATCTTAGGCTCAAAGTACCAGTCGTCGGGCACATAAGATTCTACCTCGTAAGTGAGATTTTCCAGATCGAGCGTAATGCGGTAATACCCTTTCTCTTCCAGAACAATGGGTAACGCATTTTGCGGATCGTTAATAAGTTTGGACGGATCGTCCGGATCAAGGCCGTAGCAATGAGGCTCAAAACTTGTAGTTTGAGGAATAAAACGCACCTCGGTTCCGGGAGCCTCGGAATAATATTCAGCCTCGAAATTGTAAGGCTCGGTTTTCGAAATAAGCATAGGAACGCCAAATAAATCGGAAGTCAGCTCTTCATCTGTATCCACGTCGGCCAGGTAAAGTTTATCAAAATCGAATGAAGCTTTTACCAACCGGCTTTCACTCACCTTGTTACCGGCGCTGTCGGCCAGTATAAACTCAAAATTGTATTCGCCCACTTCGGCAGGAAGGGCAGCCGTGTTTTGGTATTCGTGCTGCATTTTTCCTGTTCCCATAAAAGAGACACTGTCGTAAAAGTTGATGGAAGGCTCTTTGACGACAAAATAGCCCAACTGACGGGAATCGGTGAGCAACGCGTTAATGTCCACCGGAATCTCCGTTTCGGGTGCCATAGTCAGCCCGTTAACAGGATTTTCGACGTCGAGCACAGGATTGTCAAAATCGCCGTCCATGAATACCTCCACCGTTTGGCTGGCAGAACGATCGCCCATATTATAGGCTGTAACACGGATGGTGTGTCCTTTGTCAGGTGCATCAGCTGGTACTTCAAAATCGTACCGGAGATCGTACTCTTTCACCAGCGAATCGTTGGTTGATATCTGAATGTCCCTGTCCAGATACCAGTCGTCAATGTTGAGGTTGATCTTTTTAATCCCAACCTCATCGCTCACTGTACCTTCTATTCTGATGGTACGTCCCTGCTGCGAATGAATTTCGGCAGCTTTCAATTCGAGTACCGGGTCGCTATCCACGCTCCAGCTCTTTTCACTGTCATCATCGCATCCCCAGGTTATCAAACCAAGGACAAGAGACAATGTTAACATCATCTGTTTGATTACATTTTTCTTCATAAATGCCTGTTTATTTGGTTATTCAATAATTTTAATTATAATCGTTTTAACACTTTCAGGCGCTACCGACAAATCATCGATCCGGGAAGTGGAGAATGCCAGATCATGCTTTTCAGAGGTAGTGTATGTTCTCACAACTTCTTTGAACATCTCCGTATCTTCAAGCTCCAGGATGTGACTGCTGCCGGAATAATTAACCGCAACGAGGATCAGTTCATTGGCAGCATTATTTTTGTAGGCCGAAACCATCAGTGAGCGTGCCCGCTCATACAGGTCTGATTCGTCGTTAATCTCGACCCCGACTCTTACCATACCGGGCCTCACAAACCGTGAATAGTTGCCAAGCGCCCACATCAGCTTTGAATCGTGAAAATTGCCGTCGTACTTGAGTTTCTCATTGTCGGGGTGTTGTTGCGAAGGAATACCTTCGCGGCCATTATCCAGGTAGATGAGTCCGTCTTTATAGTTACATTGGGTAATGGCTGTCCACCACTGCCATGATGTGGCATTGGCCAGCGTAAGATCGTGATGGATCACACGTGCCACATAAAGGGCCGTTGCCATGCCCAGGTCGCGCTGATGTCCGCTCCCTATGTCATCATTATCCTCAAGAATACAAAACTCGCTTTGCCAGAAATCCATGGCCGGATTGATGGAATCCAGACTCCGCCTCAATTTAAGTCTCACATCAATAAGTTTCTCCACCGGCCAGGTGGTAAAGTAGCTATGGCCCGAAAACAGAGGTGCCACGCTTTTGAACGCTCCAATAAAAAGCGGACTTTCGGGCGACAGGAAATCCCTGAACTGACCGGAACTGCCGGCATAATCTTCAGACGTTTCATAAAGAAACTCAAGCTCGGCAGTCTCGCCAGGGGCCAGCCGGGTATGAAGACCACGCTCCTGAAATGCCTGATCGAGAAAATGCGTCAGCAGATAAAGGTCTTCATTGGTGGCAGGTGTACCTTCCTGAGTAGGATTGCTCCAGTCCCATTGAGGCTCATTAAAGGGACTCAAATAATCGAAACCGATTCCCTTCTTCTCAAAATGCTCGCACACATTTGCAAGAAATTCGGCATAGTCATCCAGCTTATCATCTTTGATGTTCAGGTTGGTTCTGTTTTTCGGCGAAAAAGCTTTCCCGTTAATGGTGAAATGAACAGGTGCCGAATTGGGAAAAGCAAGGATATTCTCCACTCCATATTTATGTGCCTCTTTAAGGAACCATTGTTGGCCTTTCTGTTTGTTCCAGTCGTAAGTACCGTCGGCTTTCAGAAAACACTCTGCCCGTCGCCAGGGATTAACGATTAAGCTGCTGTCGCCCTGTTCCATACTCCCGGCACCGATATTGAAGCGCCATAATGATAAACCGATACCACGTGGATTTCCTTCCCTGTCCAGTTCCTTACTGAACAACCATTCGGCCATCTGCTGTTTTTTGGCATCGGGCCAGTTAGCACCAACAAACTGAGCCCGCCATGCATCGGAAGCACCAAACGAATGAATCACCTGATACTCCTTATCCGGCCGGATATTAATTAATACCTTATTGCTTTTCTGGCCAAAACCCGAAGCGGTCATCCATAATAACACTACAAATAACAATATGACTTTCTGCATATGATGATTTGTTAATTTTTAAACAACACCATCAAATTAAGTTAATTTAAAGCCTGTCTATCCTTAAATTTCATTCATATTCCTGTGTTTTTCGTTCATTCACAATTCCTGTTAATCATTCCACGACGACCTCAACGGACTGATATAATTAGCTTTAAAATATTTTATAATATATCGTTCATGATTTTTTGTACTTTTGACCAATTTGTAAGAGTAAAAAGGAATTTTTAACGGATTTTACGAAAGCGATGAGCAGCATTTTAAGATATGTTATCACAGCATTACTGACCTCAGTATTTCTTTGCCCGAACGCAGCGGGGCAATCAAAAGCCGGGAATAATTACGATATCGATGTTATCAGCAGCAGCCACGGATTGCCCTCCGATGATGTTAAGGATGTATACCAGGACTCCAAAGGATTTTTGTGGTTCTGCACCACGGAAGGGCTGATCCGTTACGACGGATATGTACTTAAAACCTATTCTATAGCGCATCATCATAACAAAGGATTAATTACCAATTCGTTCAATGCCATTCGTGAAGACTCCGAAGGGTACCTCTGGTGTGCCACCGACAGAGGGGTGGCCCGCCTGAA
Source organism: Anaerophaga thermohalophila str. Valhall (assembly GCF_000250735.1). Lineage (GTDB taxonomy): Bacteria > Bacteroidota > Bacteroidia > Bacteroidales > Marinilabiliaceae > Anaerophaga > Anaerophaga thermohalophila_A. The sequence goes on along the minus strand of NZ_AHZV01000197.1, from coordinate 9,169 downwards.
CCGTGAAGACGAGACCTTTACTTTCTTTAACTCGCAATCGCCCGCCCCTTATACATTGTCGTACGATGTCATTAATGCCTTAGCCATCGACGACCGGGATCATATATGGATAGGAAGCTCGGGAGCCGGCGTGGACATTCTTGCCCCGGGGAAAGGGATAGTAGAACAATACAGCATTGCAGAAGGCGAAGCAGGGATGAATTCCGACTGGATCACGCATCTTTTCAGGGATAAACGGGGAAATATCTGGATATCCTCATGGCAGGGGGCATTAACGCTTATCAGCAGGGAAAGAGACATAATTAAATCATGGTCAATTGAGGACATACCGCTTAATCTCACCCATTTTTCGCCTTTTTCGATGACGCAGGGCGGAGAAAATGAATATTGGCTTGGGTTATGGGAAGAGGGAATAATAAACTTCAGCCTGGAAGGCGATTCAATTGTAATCCAAAAACACCTGGAACTGGGTGATCCTTCCGCTTCAATTGCCAGTAACATCATTTTTGATCTGACGTTTGACAAAGACAGCAATTTATGGGTTGGCACCCCCACGGGACTCACAAAGATCAGGAATCCGAAGCAACAGTCGCCTGCATACATGCAATTCAATGCCGAAAGTCGCGACAAAAAACTCTCGCATAATGAAGCCTACGCCATTTTATGCGACGCATCGGGCCTGATATGGGCAGGAACATCGGGAGGCGGTGTCAACAAAATTGATAATAAAATAAAGTTATTCAACACCTACACAATAGGAGACGCATCGGTATCACCCGGAAGTCAGTCGGTTTCTGCATTTGTAAAAACCATTGACGGTAAACTTCTTGTCGGGGTAAAAAGCCTCGGATTCGGAGAATACAACCCCGAAGATCAAACCTTTACCCGATATACCCGTTTGCCGGTTTTCGACAGGTTGCCCGGCGACATCAACACCGTCAATTGTTTTCACCGCGACAGCAAAGGATATTTGTGGCTCGGCACCAGGTACCAGGGTGTTATAAAGCTCAATACCGAAACAGGGGAATACATCATTATAAACAAAAACACACCGCAATACGACTTTCCGTCAAGAGAAATATCCGACATCCGGGAAGACCCGTTCGGGCATATCTGGATTGGCACCGAAAACGGTCTTTATAAAGTTGTTCCTTCCGAACCTGAAAGCTTCAGCAGCTTCATTATAATAAGGTACAACGTGGAAGATGACAATCCTTCATCGCTCAGCAGCAACAGAATATCCCAAATATTAATAGACACCAATAATAATTTATGGGCAGCAACCTACGATGGTGGCATCAACCGGTCCGCTTCGAATATTGAAAATCATTACCCGCTTCAGTTTGAAAGATATCTGGCTACCCGTAATGACAGGAACGGATTGATCACCGACCACATATTAACCCTTTTCGAAGATGCATCGGGGACAATATGGATAGGTTCGGGAGGTGGCGGACTGTTCAGGTGGGCCCCCGGAAAGGAGGAATTCATTTCGTATGCTCCACATGTATCGGGAGACATCATCTATACCATCAATCAGGATAAAAAAAATAATTTGTGGATAGGCACCAACAGGGGACTTACGAGAATGGCCACCACAGGAGACAGTATCGCATCCAACTATTTTCTCCGCGAAAACGGACTGCAGGGAAATATTTTCAACAAAGGAGCCACATTCAGAGATGTCGAAGGAAATCTCTACTTTGGAGGGAACCGGGGGTTTAATATCTTTACGCCCGGCGATATCAATCCCGACAGTTTTATTCCGCCGGTTGTAATAACCCATGTAAAGGTTATGAACGAACCGGCATCAATAGTAACCGGGCCCGATCACCCGTTGGTGCTGAATCATCTGAAGAACAATTTCTCGGTTACGTTTGCTGCGCTCTCGTTTTCGCAACCCGAAAACAACAAATACTCGGTACGGCTCGAAGGTCTCGAAGAGGATTGGCGTATTCTGGATGCCGACATGCGCACACTCAATTATGCCAACCTGAAGCCCGGCGAATATACCCTTAAAATAAAAGGTTCCAACAGCCAGGGCCATTGGAACCCCCGGCCGGAGCAACTCTTCATCAGGGTTAAGCCGGCACCCTATAAAACCTGGTGGGCTTTTTCCATTTATGCCCTCATCTTTGGCGGCATTATCCTCCTTGTATTCCGCATGGAACGCAAAAATCAGCAGGTGAGGCATGCCCTCGAAATAGAACATATCGAAAGACAAAAATCCGATAAGCTCAACTTCTTCAAGCAGGGACTCTTTGCAAACATCTCGCATGAATTCCTGACCCCCCTGAGCATTCTTTCGTGCCTGATTGACGACTGGCGCCATTCTCGCGGCACGCCAAACAGCAAAGACCTGTCACTGGCCGAGAGAAACATTAACCGGCTGAACAGACTCAACAGGCAATTCCTGTATTTCAGCAAATCGGAAATAGAACAACTGCCGCTGCACGTCAGCGCCGGAAATCTGAACAGATTCACACAAAACATCTGCGATAACTTTACCCCCCTGGCCAGGAAAAACCGGATATTCTTTAACTGCGAGATTAATTGTCCGGAATCGAATCTTTGGTTCGATCAGGAAAAACTGGACATCATCCTTTACAACCTTTTATCCAATGCCTTTAAATTTACACCCAAAGAAGGCAGCGTAACGCTGGAACTGTCACTTGCCAAATCGGGCAACCGCACAATGGCCCGTTTTGAAATAACGGATACCGGTAAAGGGATAAGCAAAGAAAAGCAATCGCTCATTTTTGACCGTTACCAGTCTATCGATGGCAGCAATCACCAAACCGGTGGCTTTGGCATCGGCTTATCGCTCACAAAATCGATGGTAGAAGCACACAAAGGAACCATAGAACTGGACAGCGAACCCGGAAGGGGCACCACCGTGGTATTTTCAATTCCTGTTAACAGAAACGCATTCAACGAATACGAAGTTGGCGAAAACAGGCACGAACAGATACCAACAACTTTTATGGAACCCGAAGATATTGAAGAAGAAACCATTCTGCGGATTAAAAACCTTCAGCAATCGTTCGATAATAAGCCTGTCGTCCTGATTGTAGAGGACAATTCGGACTTCCGAAAACTGCTGAAAAGCAACCTGGAACCAGTATTCACAGTAATAGAAGCGCCCAACGGGGTGATCGGATACGAGACCGCCCTCAACAAAAAACCAAACATCATAATATCGGATGTGCTGATGCCATCGATGAACGGCATTGAACTCACCAGAAAGATCAGGAAAAACGAAGCCACCTCGCACATAAACATCATCCTGCTCACCGCAAAAATATCGGACGAAGAGCGGGCAGAAGGATATCGCGCGGGTGCCGACAGCTACATTGCAAAACCCTTCAACCTGAATACCCTTCTGGCCAGAATGGAGGCCCTGCTGGAACAACAAAAACGCACAATGACGCTGATGAAGCGTTTTAACCATGCCGCAAAAAACGGGCATGCCGCACAGGACGACTTCCTGGTAAAAGCCGGAGAGATCATCGGGAACAATCTCTCCAACCCCGACTTTTCGGTAAAAATGCTGGCCGAAGAACTTTCGATGAGCAACTCTATGCTATACCGGAAAACCTCGGAACTGCTCAACATCAACCCCAACACCTTTATTCGTAAAATGAGAATGATGAAAGCCGCCGAAATGCTCGAAGAAAACCACTTATCAATTTCCGAAGTGGCCTACAGATGCGGTTTTAAAGATGTCAGCTATTTCGGGGTTACCTTTAAAAAAGATTACGGCATGACACCGTCGCAGTATCAGAAGAAAAGATCGGGCTGAGAGGGCAGAGAGAAGAGGGCATGGGGCAGAGGGCATGGGGCAGAGGGCATGGGGAACGGAGGTGGAAGGGTGGAAGGGTGGAAGGGTGGGATGGTTGAAAGTAACTATTTAGTGTTCGTCTATAAACTCGAAAAAAATTTCACAATCGCTCTGCCCGGCTTCGCCGTTAACCTGAAAGAATTTGGGTAATCAAAACTTTGCGTCATTGCATCTCTGCGTTTTAGACTTTTTTTCACTGACCATTGAGACTCAGACAACCTTAAAAAAATATTTTGTCGTCAAAAAAATAGAAATTTTCCTATCCTGTTTTATGAAAATTGAACAAATAATCACTAAATTTAAACGTCAAAAAAGCAACTTTTATTGTTAATGCAACTAACCAATACCCTTTAAAATGAAGGCCAATCAACCCGACACGAACTGCAATTCTTCTTACTTTCCGGAATATCTCCATTCAAATTCGACTAACTGCCTTGGTTTGTTTTATCGAAGAAACTTGATGTTGTGTATCCCGCCGGGATGCCGGGTTTTTGTTTTTTACTGTCGCGACTTGAATTCACTGTTAACCGTATTATTATGAGATTCAGAATAATATTTAACCGTACCGGGAAGCAACGAATGCTTCCAATGGATTACCAGTATTACATCAGTGCCTGGATATACAAAGTATTGAAGCAGGCCGACAAAGACTTTGCCCGGTTTCTGCACGACCAGGGCTACGGGAGCGGTACCACCAAACTGTATAAGCTCTTTTGCTTTTCGCGGCTTAACTTCGGAAAACCAAAACTGTGGAAAGAACGGAAATTATTCGAGATTGCTGCATCAACCCTTACGTTGCAGGTATCGTTTGATGCCCCCGAAGCAGCCACTAACTTCATAAAAGGACTGTTTATGCAACAGGAATTTTTTCTGGGTAACAAATTCAACGGCCTTGATTTGAAGGTTACCAATGTAGAGGCTCTGCCTGAGCCCCGGTTTGATGAAAACATGCGTTACCGGCTGGTAACCCCCTGGGTGGTGAGCTATCAATCCGACAAAAACAAACCGGCACAGTACCTCAAGCCTGATGACGAAAATTTTCAGGAACTATCGGTTAAACATATTACCGAAAAATACACCAGCACCAGAGGACTCGAAATACCCGGCAACATGATCAACTTTAAACCCGAAAAGAAATACAAACGAAGCGGATTTGTGATTAAAACCGGAAACACCACAGGAGACAAGGGTTGTTGGCAACATCTTCGATTTTGAACTGACGGCTCCGGTGGAAGTACACAGAATGATTTGGAATTGCGGCGTGAGCGAAAAGAGTTCAGCAGGTTTTGGATGGTTTGAAATAACAGATCAATAGATTTTATAATCGGCAGTCCTCCAGATAAGAAAAAGAAAGTAAGACAGATCAGACATAAACTTAAAACACGAATCAGTGAATTTCATTCATAAGCATCCGGGAGTCGTGCATAAAGCACCGGGAGTCGTGCATAAGCCTCCCTAATCTCCGCATAAACAGCCGGAGTTATAACATAAACAGCCGGAGTTATAACATAAGCGTCCGGAGTTATAACATAAGCGTCCGGGGTTATAACATAAGCGTCCGGAGTTATAACATAAACGTCCGGAACTTCAGCATAAACGTCCGGAACTTCAGCATAAACGTCCGGAACCTCAACATAAACGTCCGGAACCTCAACATAAAGCACCGTAGATAAATCATAAGCGTCCGGAACCTCAGCATAAGCCATCAGAGGTCGATCATAAACCAGAAAAAACAAACAAAATCTTAATAACTTCAATATGTTCAACCTTTAAAAACCTTTTACTATGGAAATTCGACAAATCAATCGTAAAAACATGATGGATACTGTTAACAGCTATCTTGACGAAAATGCTTCTAAATGGCAGAGTATTGCCCGGTTGGCTGCTGCAAAAACAGAACTCAGCCAAAAACTTAACGCCATCGATTCTGCCGCAACAGCACAGGCCGAGGCACAAGTTACCATCGGCAAATCAAAACTGGCTCTGAAAAGAGCAATTGCTACCAAAGCCGATATCCTTAACGACCTTATTGAAGCCTATGCATCTGTTGAAGGAAACGACGAACTGGCCCGCCAGATGGGAGACAACCAAACCGACATCTTCCGCCTGCCCTACAATGAGTTTTTCATTAAAGTAAAGGCCATCATCGACAAAGCTACCGAACTTCAGGAAACTCTGACAACCGATTACGGTATGACAGCCGAGCAAATTAACGATCTTCAGAACGACGTTAATCAGTTGCTCGAAATCAACGGTCAACCCCGTGCCTACCAAATTAAATCAAGCATCGCTACCAACGAGATTGAACAACTCCTGAACGATGCTCATGATATACTTAACAACCAAATTGATAAAATCATGTCTGTATTTAAACGCAGCGATCCGAATTTCTATCACGGATATCAAAAGGCAAGGGTTATTGTGGATTAGGATTAAAGGTACAACTCCCCCTGACCGGGATTGGGGGGAGTTGGTTGGTAAATAAAAAGAAATAAAATGATAAAAGAAATCGTACAATTTGTAGATACATTACCAGAGGAAACTTTTAGCAGAAATCTTCAACTAAAAGAGGGATTGTATATATTTCTGGACATCCAGGAAGAAAAGGGAGTTCCTGTATTAAAGAATGTGGATGCAGATGGAAAGCTAAATGAAGAAGATTATGGTGTGTTCACAAAACAGACCGAGATGAATCCTTTTTTCCAGGAATGTCTTAATATTCAGATTAATACTTTACCGGTTTCCCCTGCAAAAATTTTCAATCCTAACAAAAAAATTTACGGGGTTTCTTGTTCTCCATTTGTTCTTGCCTTTACGAAAAAGAATTTTGCAAAATACCACAAGGATATACTGATCAAAGAGCTAACTGATCAATATTTCAAAAAGGCTGAAAAATATTGTAAGACAGATACCCAGAAAAAGATGTTTTTCCTTTTCAGGAATTATCTGACTCAAAACATTTATGAATTACTAAACAACCTTCAACCTTATAAAGAGGCAAAAGATTCATATTCGGTTTATCTAATACTCAAAAATATTAGTACTGACGATATAACGGAATCTCATCGTGAGTATTTAAAAGAAAATGTTTTTAATAAAGAAGAATACAATCAGGAATTCAATGGGCAGGTTTTTGGGATTAGCGACAGCCTGAGCGGATTTAACGATAAAAAACGTTTCCTGAAGCATCAAACTTCTTCGTTAAAATATAATTACAGGATAAAGGGAGATGAAGCCCAAAAAATATGGAAATTCTTTAAGCTCCAGCAAAACAAGCAGCTCCCTAATCCCTGCCCTGTATTTATCGATGAAAAGGAATTAAACGAAGAACTTGTGAGTTTACACCAGGATGGTGAGGTTTTGTCTTACTCAGAACTTATTAAAACACTTTTAAAAAAGTATAACAAAGAATCTTTACAAAATTTTTACCTAATCTTTTTTCAAGGTATTAAAGGGAGTAGAATTGCAGACATCGACTTTGTCCCCCAGTTCAAATACAAAATTGAGAAAAGTTTAAAGCTTTATGAGTTATTTCCTGTAGGTGGAAATTTTGAATCACTTCAGATATTTAACATTTTTCAACTGGAGGACACTGTCTTTAATAAAATTTTCAACGGTAATCTGATTAGTAAGACAAAAAATGGATTATGGCTTAAATATTTTGATGAAATTGAACCAAACCTCAAGTACCATTTTACTGATGCACTCTTCAATTTAATGCTACAGTACCGCAAGGCTATCTATGACTATATCTACAAAGCAAAATATCAAAGCATCACCTGTAATATGTTTGATCAGATGATGAAAACGTCTATTCTGGAAGACATAAGGACAGACGAAGATTTTAAACGCGGATATTCAATCAAAGAGAAACTAAATATATGGTTTAGCCTTTACAAATTTTTTAATCAGAATAAAAACAGAGAAAATATGGCATCACGAATCCCTCAATTATTGGAAAAAATGAAACAGGTTGCCAATGGTGATAATGTTTCATTCTCGGACGATCCTGCTGAATTTGCTTTCGGCGCCGGCCAGGTAGTCTACTTTTTATTGACCAAAAGTGCTTCCAGCAACAAGACCTACGCCATGTTGGAACCTTTCCTGCAAAAAACAAAGGCATCACAGTTGCAGGAAACAATAGGTAATACCATGGCTATGTACAAACACGAAATTGAAATATCCAAAGGACGTTTTGAGAAACTGGCAAGCGAAGTTTTAACTTATGAAACAGAGGTAAATATGAAAGACTATATCAGATACTTTCTGGCAGGCTGTTTTGCTCAGAGTGTTATTTATGAAAAGAAAAAAATTAAATAATAAACCATTAAAAATTTCACCATGACTTATAAAAAAAGAATTTTCGGAGCTGCAATTGTTAAAGCAATCAATTCAAATTATAACGCCGATTTTACCGGACAACCGCGAACGTTACCCGATGGTACTGTTTATGCAACTGACAAGGCTTTTAAATACACAATTAAAAATTATCTCAAAGATGTATACGCTAACGAAAGAATCTTTTATTTTAAGAGATTCAATGAAGAATTTGTTCCGTATAGTTTGGATGATGCTTACGCCAAAATGTTCCCCGATCATAAAGATACAAGGGACAAAAAGATAGTTGCCAGGGACCTTCTGAGTTGCCTTGACATCCGTCTGTTTGGAGCTACATTTGCTAAAAAAGGAAGGAGCAGCAATATTGCTATTTCTGTCCATGGGCCTGTTCAAATCAATCACGGAGTTAATATTTGGAAGGAGAATAACATTTACTCAGAACAAATTATGTCTCCCTTTAGAAATCCGGACGAAAACAGTGATGAAAAACAGGCAACAACACTTGGACGGCAATCCAAGCTACAGGAAGGCCATTATTTGCATCATTTTTCCGTAAACCCAAAAAACCTGGAAGAAGTTGTTAAACTCGCGGGAGAGGGTGCAAATAACCTTACCGAAGATGATATTTCAAAATTAAAAGAAGCCATGAAACGCGGAGTTACCTGGTATGATTCGGCATCAAAATCCGGTTCTGAAAATGAAGCGCTAATCTGGATTGAACTTAAGGAGGGTTCAAAATTGGTTTTGCCGAATCTTACACAACTTCTAACCATGCAAGAAGAGAAAGAGGACGGAAAAGTTGTTTTGGATTGCAGCAAGCTTACACAAAAAACAGATGACTTTACCGATGATATTGACAAGATTGAGATTTTTTTGAATAAGGACTCCATTAAAATTATTAATGCTCCGAAAGACGTGAATATTGGAGAGTTATAATTGATTGAATTCTGTCGCACCTACCGGAGCTTTTGGTATCTATAACCTTTATGC
>NZ_AHZV01000198.1 GCF_000250735.1 Anaerophaga thermohalophila str. Valhall | reverse complement strand
TTTTATTAATTGTTAAGCAGAATTCAGCAATTAGATTTTTCCCTTTCATCAGTAAAGTTAATTAGTGCTCGTCTATAAACCCGCAAAAATTTCATAATATGTGTGTCTGTTCAGAAAGTACCGGTTGCAAGCGTAACAAAGCAAATGGTACTTTATGGACAGATTGCGCCAAGCTAAGCCCGTGAAAAGGGGATTAGCATAGTTCTTTGAAACTTTTCATCAGAAACCTGTAGGTAACCAAACCTACCCGGGAAAGCCTAACCAGCACCCGGAACCGAGTGTTGCGTAGTTATCAGAAATGATGGCACGAAGCGTACACAGGGAATGCAAAAGCCGTGTGACTGAGCCTCGAAAATAAAGCTAATGCCGTGGTTTTCATGATTCTGTCCATGGGAACGGAAGCACAGTAACCGTTATGGTAAGGAGACTATGCCTGACCGGGGTCGACGAGCAAGGCAAATGCATAAGAGGTTTCTACGGGAACTTGGGAGAGCCTCCCACCTCCATACGAGAGGCGGTCAATAAGGGCAGACCGCACCCGAAATGTCCTGGCCAGTCAGGTTCGTATTACCATCTGACAAGGCGTAAAGAAACAGGTAATACCGTAAGTGGTATTCTCAACCTAGGGAAACCGAAGGAGAGGAGACGGGTGAAGGCAGTCTTAGCATCCCCATAGTACCGGTTGAAATCTGGCGAATCAGCCCCATGAGAGCCAGAGAGTAGGGAAGGGAAAACTTATCTGTGCAAGGATAAGGGATGCCTCAATATTGGGATTGCAGATTAGAAACATTAAATGTACCAGTGACATGGAAGAAATGTCAACCGCAGAACTGCAAATAGCAGAGCGGGCAAGGAAATTCAAAGAAGAACCACTAACGAACCTGAGTCAGTTCATCACCCCCCAAATGCTATACAAAGAGTTCATGAGGCTCAACAAGTATAGCTCAGCGGGAACAGACGGACAAGATTGGTTTAATTACGTGGGGATAGCAGAGGAGCGTTTACCGGAGTTGCTCTCCGAGTATAAGTCGGGACGCTACAAAGCGCCTCCGATACGGCGGGTCTACATTCCCAAAGGGAAGACCGATAAGCGTCCGTTAGGTATCCCCACGATAGAGGATAAGGTTCTTCAATCAGCAGTACGGCGGGTAATGGAACCTATTTACGAGGAGATTTTTAAAGACTTCTCGTATGGCTTCAGACCAAACCGTTCGTGCCACAAGGCTATAGCATACATGTTTCAGCAGGTTAGTTTTGGAGGAATGCGCTATATCATAGATGCAGACATACAAAACTACTTCGGAAGCATCAATCACGGCCAATTAAGAGAATTTCTTGACCGAAGGGTAAAAGATGGAAAGATACGCAAAATGCTGGATAAATGGCTCAAAGCTGGAATACTTGAGGATGAAACCTTGAGTTATCCGGAAGAAGGGACGCCTCAAGGTGGTATAGTATCCCCTCTGCTGAGTAATATTTACCTGCATTATGTGTTGGATGAATGGTTTTCAGAAGTTATCCAACCCAGATTGAAGGGCAGGAGTTTTATAGTTCGTTATGCCGATGACTTTGTACTCGGGTTTGAGAGAGCAGAAGACGCAAATCGAGTAATGGCAGTGCTATTCAAACGATTTGAGAAATATTTTCTGCGGTTGCATCCGGGAAAGACCCGGTTGGTAAACCTTAACAGACCTGAGAGAGGAAACAGGAGTTTTGATTTTCTGGGATTTACTCATTACATGGGAAAAAGCAGAAAGGGGAAATTTGTACTCAAACGCAAAACGAGTAAGAAGAAATACTCAGAGGGTCTAAATAAAATGGGAGAATGGTTGAAATGCAACAGGCATAATAAAATCAGGGATATTATCCGGGATTTGAATGTCAAACTGCGTGGATACTACAATTATTATGGAATAACGTTCAATTCCCGAAGGCTGGCCGGTTATTTTCATGAGGTTAAGGCTTTTCTACCCGGACACTAAGTATCAATAACATTATCGATATTCCTGATGGTCAGGAAAGAAAAGTGTATTTATTTGGTGAATAGCTTTAAGCACTTTTTTTATGCTTTCGGCAATTCCCGAAACTTTGAAACACCCCTGTAATGTACTTTCGGCAATTCCCGAAACCTTGTCGCATCCCTGCATGAAGGTTTCGGGAA
>NZ_AHZV01000199.1 GCF_000250735.1 Anaerophaga thermohalophila str. Valhall | reverse complement strand
GCAGCAAAACCGGTCAATACACGGAGTTGGAATATGTCAAAGAACGTTTTTACATCTTCTTTTCTGCAAGATAGAAAAATTCCTTCATATCCTTTTTTCTTCAATTGAAGATTTTCATTTGAAGGTTTCAATTGAAAAAAAAAGATTCAAGAGATTTAAACAGAACCAGGCATTTTGACCTTGTAGGCAACCTTTTTAAGCCAGCGCTGGCAGGTCAAGGCTTTTGGAAAAAATACTACCCGAGGGAACGTAGGGTGGAGATTTTTTTCAAAACCCTACGGGCCTGGCCTTGCGCGGGTTGGCCTGTGGGCTTTAACTTGGCCGTAAAGGTTTAAATGGTGGTTTATTCAAAAGGGATCCCTTTACGAATGTGAGATTATTTTATGTTTCTTCATTGCTTAAAAGTTGCTAATAAGTATGGAACTGCGGGAGGTAAAACAGCCTTGAGCGTGCGGTGGGGCGTAGGGTGCAAAAAGCGGAAGAATGAAGCGGTTTGCGCCCGCAGCGAAGGGAACGTCAGTGCGAGCCGTCTGCGAGTACGACCGAGGCCGTGGCCTGGAAGGTGACGAAGGAGCCGGAAGGACGCGTGGCGTTTACGCTGAGGCTTTGGCGTCCCGACTTAGTGTTTTGTTGGCTCCGGTTTTCTCGGAGCCTTACAAACACTTAATCGGGATGACAAAGACGAACCGAGGGAGTTAGCAGGCGAGCCAAACACGGCAGCGGTTGGATGCGTGGCGATGTGGAGTTTACGGAACATGGCCTAAGCAGACAAAAGAGCTGCAGTGACGATGACAAGGGAACGCGAGTTTTGTGACAGCCTTGTGATCCCGAAAACTTTCGGGAGAACAACCCTAAGGGCGGACGGCGCTTGTTTTATGCCTTAAAGAGTTTACACGTTTAAAAACAAGTGCCGTACGGGCTGGCGCTAAACTTGCTGACCGAGGAAGAGGAACACCGCTTTACCGGGTCTGTGCGGTGGGATTTAAGACTTACTTATCACCGTAATGACCCCAAAGGCTTAAAACATGAACAGTTACGATGTCTTCATTTATAGAGTAAACAAGTCGGTGCTTATGATTTATTCTGCGTGAAAACTTCCCGGACAAGCCATATTTCATTAGCTCTATACGCCCTGTTCCTTCAGTAGGGTTTTCTTTAAGTTCATTAAGAAGTTTAGCTATCTTTTTAAGCACAACTTTATCACCAGCTTTCTTGTGTTTTTCAATGTCAGCTTGGGCTACTTTGGTAAATTCCAGAACATAACTCATAGCCCAAGTAAATCATTAATTTCTTCAGAACTCGTAACTCTTTTTACCTCACCATTTTTCGCTTGCTCTGCACTGAGTTTTATTTTCTTAACCATCTCAGCACTAAAGTAAACATCATCTTCATTTATAGGCGTTAAGGCGTAAGATTTATTAGCCCCTCGCTGAACAATGATTTGCTCTCCTTTATCTGCCCTTTCAAAGTACAGCCTTTGATTTTGCCTAAATTCTCTACTACTGATTACTAACATGACATTTCGATTTAGTGTGTACCAACATGGTACAAAGTTATTAAATTCTACGATCATTTCCTTCATTTTGTTTTATTTCAGAGGATGATATTTATCCAGTTCCTTCTGCAAATCTTCCAAATTGTCTGTTCTGTATCTTTCCGTGCTGCTTACATATTTATGCCCGGCCATGTATTGCACTTCTCTCAGGTTGTAATGTTTGAGCCAGTTTGTAATCACGGAAGCCCGGATTTGTGCCATACTTTTTAACCGGGGTTCGTAGCGGTTTATCATGGCTTTTATCCTAGACATTCCTCTGACTAACCGCTTTTTATGGAAAAGGTAATTTCTTTCAATTTCTTCATTTAAGGATTTTCTTTCGGTTAGTAAATATTCATGCAATGGCAGTATTTGAAAGGGTTTCAAGTCTAATATTCTTTTGTTTGTTCTCTTTGTTGATGGTACATATATTTTCCCTTTGTCGAGCTGTAAATGGTTTATCTCGAGCTTGGTTAGTTCTTGTTCCCGCAAGCCTTGGTAAATCCGTAAACCTAAAATCAGATGATAAGTTTTTAAAGTGTTCTCATGTGTCCAGTAATTCTTGCTTTCCGGGAACTTGTTGTAAATATCATTTAGTTGCTTTTCGGTAAATAAATCGTGTGGTATCCTTCGTTGTACCCCTTTTAATCGTATGGGTTCGGCTATGTTTGGTAGTTCCTTAAATTCAAGGTAGTAAGATATTTTCTTTAACTCTAAGTTGATAGTTTTGGCCTGTACGCCCTGGCTTTTGCGGTAGCGGATATATTCCATTAAATTCTCGTGTTCCAGGTTGTCGATGTTTAACTGGTTCTCATGTAAATAGAGCTTAAATTTCTTTTCTATAAACTTGCTGTAATCGCCTGCCGTATTACTTCCAAAACCTTTGTTTATGAGCCACTGTTTAAACATATCCTTCTTTTGCTAAATGAGTATACTTCTGAGTAGTTTCTAATGATTTATGCCCTAAAAAACGGCTGATATATTCCAGCTTCATACCGCTTTGCAGTAAATGCGTGGCTATGGAGTGGCGTAAAATGTGCAGCCCGAAGGTTTTCTGTTTCAGCTTTTCATCGTTTGTTTGGTTTTTTATCAGTTGCAGGCGGTTATACATGCCGCCAAAGCCCCATCTTTGGCCACGCCTTCCGAGTAGTAAAGCCTCTGTTTTTCCTCCGTTCAGTAAATCGTTTCGCTGACCGGTTATGTAATCCTTTAAATCTTTCTTTACCTGTTTGCTTAACGGAACGTAGCGTTCCCGGTAATTTTTTCCTTTTCGTACATAAACCAACTCTTTTTCAAAAAGGATGTCATTGATATTTAACGCTGCCCCTTCGCTTGCCCTTAATCCACATCCATAGAAGATATTTAGCATTGCCACATCCCTTTGGTTGTAAAGGTTGGTATCATCTTTTGCAGCCTTGTACATAGCTTTGATTTCTTCTTTGGTTAAATAAGTGGTTGTTTCGGTTGTTTTAAATAATTCGTGTTTGATGGTAAAACTGGCTTTTCCGGTGGTTTGTAAATACTTGCCCAGCAGCCTTAAATTGGTTATGTGCTTGTTGATGTAGCTTACACTTAAGCCCCCTGTTTTGTTGCAGTTGGGACGGTGTTGTAAATACTCGAGGTATTGACCCAAGTGGCTTTCCCAGTAATCTTTTAGGTGATGGGTATTGTTTTGCTCCAAAAAATGGAAAAACTCCCTTATGATGTTTTCTGCAAACTTTACCGATTGCGGTCTGTAGCCCAGTGTTTCAAGCCATAAAGTAAAACTTTCCGTGAGGTGCAGGAACTGCTTACTTTTTATTTCCCTATATACACACTTTTTGGGTCGCGGGTCGCCAAGGGGTATTTGTAGGACTGGCAAGGGTTCTGGTGACCCATTTGGCGATTCAGGGCTTGGGTCGCCAGCCTTACTCCCGGGTATCATTGTTCAGGCTATTTAACTGGTTTAAAAGGTGTTCCCGTATTTGACCCCGCAGTTTTGTTATATTGTCCCAGTAACTGATTTTATATTTTAACCCCCGGTTTTGATAACCGCCTGACACGCTTAAATATTCAAGCTCAATTAATTCATTGATGTACCGTTGCAGTTGGCTTTTGCTCATGCCTAAGCTGTGGCGGATTTCCCTTTGTGTAAACTCATAGTTCTGTGGGTTCTCCTTTTCCTGTACGTAGGTTTTAAGGTTCTCGAAAAACTGCCTTAAACTCCCGTCCAGTTCGTCTACCTTTAAAAAAATGCTGTCGAACATGATTTCAACAGCGGTTTGCAGGTCTTCTTTTTCGGTGATTAAACGCCCTTGCGCGTCTTTTTTCCTTTGGTACTGGTTTATGAGCGTGATTTGCTTTACAAAGCACAAAAACAGTTCGTGGAGCCTCCGGATTTTGTGAGCCTGCTGTGGCAGTTTTATCTTATCGGCATACGGGTTGATGACTTTGTAAGGTTTTAGCATCCGCACGCAGTTTTGTAAAAACTCTTTGGCCTCTGTTTCATCTTCTTTTTTGATTAGCCCGGCGGCCAGTTTGCTTTGGTATTCGATTATCCTTGCCGTCTGCTCCGGGCTTTCGTCCACGGCAATAATGAAAAGGCGGCTCATGTTGTCCTCGTAAATATGTCCGTGGGTGGTAGCGCATAAGCTGGCCATGGGGCCTCGTACGATGCGTTTTGCGCCTCGGCTGTTTCCGTTGTCATCCTTTTGGCTGGTGGAGCTGCGCAGCATGTTGTTGCTGATAAGTTCGCGCCAGGCAAAAAGGGCTTCTTCTTTTAATCCGTCCACATCTTCAAGGCAAAGCAAATGGTACATCAGTTCAAATTCGCCATAGTTGTACAGGCTGTTGTCGGT
>NZ_AHZV01000200.1 GCF_000250735.1 Anaerophaga thermohalophila str. Valhall | reverse complement strand
ATAATATTGATATTTCTATCGTTGGATCGATAGATTTTTAGATATAAGATGTAAGATGTAAGATAATTTGTACAACCTTGATATACTGTATTTTAACAAGATTTAAAACACAATAAATTGATTCTCTATGTATTGTAAAAGTTCAAAACTTTGCTTCATTGCGTCTCTGCGTTTAGGCTTTTTTACTGACTATTGGAATTACAAACGGGATAAAAATTCAGGAAATGTATCTCTGAACCTTTGTACCGCTTCGTCCAGTTTTCCGTACCATTCGCCACCGGCAGCGTTCAGATGTCCGCCTCCGGAAAAAAAAGTTTCGGAATATTTGTTAACAGGAATATTGCTCCGTGAACGAAATGAAATTTTGACAAATTTATCTTTTTCTTTTTCGGTAAATAAGGCAGAAATATCCATTCCTTTAATGGCAAGAGGATAATTAACAAAGCCTTCTGTATCGCCCGGACGATATTGATATTTATCCAATTCATCCTTTGAAATGGTAATATAAGCGGTTGCCAGATTGTCTATAACCTCCAGATTATTTGCCAGAACGTGCCCAAGCAACCGCATCCTTTCTAAAGAGTTGCTCTGGAACAATTCCTTATGAATTTTGTCCTTATCAATTCCCCTGGCTACTAATTCTCCAACAACCCGGTAGGTTCGGGGAGCGGACGAATTATAGCTCAATGACCCCGTATCGGTAATAACGCCTGAATAGAAGCATTCGGCTGCATGAGTGTCCAGCTTATCTTCCCATTGAAGGGCTTCTGCAATCAGGAAAGATAGTTCACAGGTTGAAGAAACCTCTGTTTCTGAAAACAGCAGGCTGGCAATCCTGATATCGGGTTCCGGATGATGATCTATAAGAATCCTTGGTGCTTTCAGGGTTTTAATGACCTCTGCCATATCACCGCACCGCTCTATATCATTGAAATCAAGCAATATAAACAGACCTGCCTCTCGAAGCTTCCGTTCAGCCAGTGATTGGTTGTTTTCATAGACGATAATCTCTCCGGCACCTTTCATCCATAATAAATTGGCCGGTACCTCATCCGGAACGATTACCGAAGCTTCATAACCCTTATTCTTCAAAAGATTCCACCAGCCCAGCACACTTCCTATCGCATCCCCGTCGGTATTTTTGTGAGGGATCAGCACGATTGATGAAGCATTCTCAATTAATTTTCTGAAAGTGTCTAACTGACCTTTGTTGATTTCCATTTCAAGATTTTTCTGAAAATGCAAAGGTAATAAATTACCAGCCTTACGGAAAAATTCCTATTTTTATCTCTGAATCATTGAGTGAACAGAACATTAGATTGTTAGGTTGTTAGATGATTGATGTTAGATTGATGTTAGATTGTTTGCTAAGTGTTCTGCAGCTCTCTGATAATTAAAAACTTTGTGTTACTGCGTCTTCTCATTTAGCCTTTTTTATGGACTATTGTGATTCATCTTATCTAAAAATTAAACGAACCAATTGCAGCAAAATAAACACAAAAACTTTGTTTTATGACAAAAGGAAACATCACCCTGACAATGATTAAACCCGTAGCGGTAAAAGAACACCATGTAGGCGATATTCTTTCCGAAATCGAGCATGCAGGATTTCACATTATCGGATTGAAAATGACACAATTGCCTAAGGAAAAAGCCAAAATTTTTTATGAAGAGCATAAAGCCAGGCCCTTTTTCGGCGAATTGGTCGACTTTATGTCATCGGGGCCGGTTGTTGCGGCTCTGCTGGAAAAAGAAAATGCGGTTGAAGACTTTCGCAAACTGATAGGTTCTACCGACCCGAAAGAAGCAGAGGATGGAACAATTCGCAAAAAATATAGCAAAAGACAAAACACATAATGCCATTCATGGTTCCGACAGTGACGAAAACGCACTGAGAGAAGCATGGTTCTTCTTTAGTGAAATGGAACAATTCAGGTAAACACTCCCGGACAAAAGCACGTCATCTTACCGGAGGTGTCCCCCGTTTAGTAGTGATGATAACCACTCCGTTTTCGGCATCGTCACCGTAACGTTCTATGGCCTTCTGCCCCTTCATTACCCTTATCGACTTAACGTTGTAATGAGGAACCTCAATGTATTCTTTGACGATTTTATTGTCGATAACAAACAGCGGCATTTTTTCTGTCAGACCGTGTTCATTGAGGGTTTGCATCAATTCCTTTTCTTCCTCCGACAAATAAAACGGAACCTCGACCACAACTTTACAGTCCACATTTTCACCATCTTTTTTTGCCGGTTTCCATTCCTGCATCAGACTAACCAGACGCAAAGCTTCTGAATCGAGCAAAGCATCCACGCTTTCCGAAATTTTTGGTTCCATCAGTTTTCCCTGATCGGTTATAATGGCCGATACTTCAACGACACCTTCAATCATATCAATCCGGGCTTCATCGGGATAACTCATATACTTTTCAATAAAACGTCCGACCGTTTTCGGATTTCCTTTAAATTTCGGTTCTCTGTCAATATCATCCTGCACAACCTGTACAGATTGTGCAAAAGAGATATTTGCCATTGCCAAAATCAGCAACGCAAACATTGTTGAAATGAAACGTTTTGTTTTCATGGCTTCATGTATTTTGCGGAATACTCTGAAAGTGTCTAAAACTCATAGATACTCTGTATATCCCTGGTGACGCTCTGTGTCATCGCATCTCTGCGTTAAGGCTTTTTTAAACAGACTATTAAAAAAACTTCAATAATTATACCAAAACATGGAAAACGTCATTGCACATACTGAGAAAAACAATCATTTTTGTTGGCAGTCGAAAATACCAGCAATAATGTCTCATGCAAGCAACAACAAAAAACCTGCTTAAGCTTCATTTGGTTGTCTTTATCTACGGATTTACAGCCATTCTGGGAAAGCTCATCACCCTGGATGCCATTCAGTTGGTATGGTACCGGATGTTGATTGCTTTTCTGACACTTGGCTTTCTGCTCCATTTAAGAGGGCGCAGGATGGCAGTAAGCCGTGCAACATTTTTCCGGCTGACAGGGATCGGCTTCATAGTTGCATTTCACTGGATCACGTTTTTTCATGCCATTAAAATCAGCACCATTTCGGTAGCATTGGGTTGCCTTGCCTCAACCACCCTTTTTACCAGTCTGCTTGAACCGGCTTTGGTAAGACGCCCCCTTGTTTGGCTGGAAGTAATCACCGGCATATTAATAATAACAGGTCTTTACATGATCTTCAGATTCGAACCTGACCACATTGCCGGAATAATAACCGCTCTTACATCAGCATTTTTAGCCGGATTATTTACAGTTTTGAACAAACTCATGATCGTTCGGAATCGCCCCCTTGTCATAAGTTTTTATGAAATGGGAGGCGGTTTTATTGGCATCACACTTTTTATGTTGCTTAACGGCACATTTTCGGCAGGACTGCAGGTACCTGTCTGGAGTGACTGGCTTTTCCTGATACTGTTGGGTGTAATATGCACTGCTTACGCCTTTGCTTCAAGTGTTAAAGTAATGGATATCCTCTCGGCCTATACAGTGGTTTTGACCATAAATCTTGAGCCCATATACGGAATTCTGATGGCATTTGTGTTTTTCGGAGAATCGGAATTAATGTCGGGGGGATTTTATGCCGGAACAGTAATCATTTTAGCAGCAGTCTTCATGTTTCCCGTATTAAGCCGTAAACTTGCGAAAGCGCCTGAAAAATCAGATTAGATCAAGCGCAATTTATCTGATAAGATTTCGGGCTCTTAATAAATTATCCATAGCTTCTTCGATTATTTTCCGTGGCGAGGCAACGTTAAGCCGCATAAAACCTTCTCCCTGAGTACCAAAAGTTGGTCCATAGTTCAAACCAAGGCGGGCCTTTTCGATTATGAATTTCCTCAGTTTTGTTGCCGGCATACCCCATTCCGAAAAATCCAGCCACATCAGATAAGTTGCTTCCGGCCTGTGTACTCTTATTTCAGGCATGTTCGTATTCAGAAAGTCCAGTACATAGTCGGTATTCCCTTCAATATATTTTAAGAGCGCCCGAAGCCACGGGCGTCCCTCATTATAGGCAGCCTTCAATGCTTCTGCACCAAACATGTTTCCTGTAAACAGGTGAAAAGACTGAAGCTGACGCTTCATAACCCTTAGCAATTTTTGGTTTGAAGCTACAATATACGATGTGTTAAGGCCGGCAATATTGAACGTTTTACTGGGCGCCATGCAGGTAATCGTGTTATCAGCAAGTTCGGGGCTTACCATCGCCACAGGTATGTGTCTGGTACCTTCGAAAACCAAATCGGCATGTATCTCATCTGATATAATAAGCACGTTGTTTTTCAAACAGATATCTCCGACTTTCTGCAGTTCTCCTTTTGTCCACACTCTTCCCACGGGATTATGCGGATGGCACAAGATTAACATTTTCACATGTTTATCAGAGGTTACTTTATCCAGATGTTCAAAATCCATAAAGTAACCGTCGGGGGTGTTAACAAGAGGGTTCTCTGCAATTATTCTTTTATGATCTTTAATAACATCAAAAAAAGGCGGATAAACCGGAGGTTGAATAACCACCTTATCGCCAGGCGCGGTAAAGGCCAAAACCGCCAGAATTAATGTCGGAACAACTCCGGGCATATATTCCACCCAATCTGAAGAAACTTCCCAGTTGTGCTGCTCTTTTAACCATTTTACAATGGATTGATAAAAGGCATCGTCACGGGTGGTGTAGCCATACAAGGGATGTTCTGCCCTTTTACGAATCGCATTCACCACTTCATCAGGCGCCGGAAAGTCCATATCGGCTACCCAGAGCGGTAAAACATCTATTGTCCCGAACAAACGCTGACGAAAATCCAGCTTCAGTGCATTGGTACCTTCACGGTTGATTATCTGGTTGAAATCCATATTAAGTTAAGATAAATAAATAGATGATTAGATGATTAGATAATTAGATGATTAGATGATTAGTGCGTGTCTATAAATCCGCAAAATTTTTCACTATAGCGCAAAATTTTTTCAAACAATTCAAAACAATCCACCTCTAAAATTTTTCCCAAAAAACCCTATTTTTTTCTCCCAACCTTAGTAACCAATGAACCTTACACTGAATCAAAACCTTATTACCTTATTGAAAGGTTATTGATTTATGATGCAAACATCAGTTTCAACTCTTCCCTTCCGAATGCATAGGCGGTTGTTTCGATTCTTATGTACTTTTCAAACATCACAAAATAAGGTAATAAGGTCAGGGGCATTGTTGGGATACTTTCTTTGTTACTAAGGTTAAAGATTGAAAATAAGGTTTTTCATATCCGAAACTTTCATGAGGCATAGTAATTATTTTTTTATCAAAACCTTATTTTATGTGGGATTAACAAAGAAAAACAGCTAACAAAAGTGAAAAAGCCAAATTACCAATACGGATAAAAAGCATATTCAACCTGCGGTTGCCGTACCAAACCGGTACCTTTATGTACGTGGCGTCGAAATTACGACTGCGTTTTGATTTTTTGCGGTACTTTTTTCGCAATTTGCTGGCTATGCCATCCTGATTGTTAAGGCAGTCTTTGTATAATGTTTTGTTTATCTTTAATTAGTGCCTGTCTATAAACTTGCAAAAATTTTTACAATATGTGTGTCTGTTCAGAAAGTGCCAGTTGCAAGGCTTGCGAAG
>NZ_AHZV01000201.1 GCF_000250735.1 Anaerophaga thermohalophila str. Valhall | reverse complement strand
CGTTGCCGGCAACTTAACGTGCGACACGAAGCTGTCCGAATAACTGTTAAACGCTCTTTGATTATCAAGAATGATTTAACCTCATGTTCCATCATGAGTAACCTACCGGCACATGCGTCAGTGGCAACACTGGGGTGTGAAGCTGCCGGGACAAAACTACCCGAGGGATAGCAACATCTCCAAGGGCGTTGGTTTGGATGGTATGGTGAAATTAACTGAACTGCCGATGACGTATCGTCATGCGCGAAAGAGTGAAAGTTGCTGACACACTCTGACCAAAAGGTAAGAAGCCAGGTTGCAAGTACGTTTGCTATGAGCACATGGATGTCGAGCTTCCGGTATATAGGCAGCACCTAACCCATCCCGTTAAACGGACGGAACGTGGTAAGCCTGTACATCTCCATCGTTGCAAATGGTAGGACTTCCGTGAGGAAGTTACAATGGTGTGCAGGTATGGGAGGATGGATGAAGCGAAGGCCCCCTTGTAATGAGGTGGATAGGGGTTCCGCATTTGCCCCCGGTGAAAACCGTGCAGACTTTCATCTGGTTCTCTATTGCAAGAAAATTGTAATAAGACTTATTTTGTTTAGGAATGCAAATGAAGACCAACACTAAGAACTGTGCACCTAAAGCCAACTATTCTAACTGGAACACCATTGATTGGTTGAAAGTAGAGCGGTCGGTTAAGTCATTACAACGTCGTATTGCAAAGGCAATAAGGGAAGGAAAACATGGCAAGGCCAAAAGTCTGCAATGGATTCTTACCCACTCGTTTCATGCCAAACTTTGGGCGGTGAAACGAATTACTGAAAATAAAGGCAAACGTACGCCAGGCGTAGATAAAATACGCTGGAAAAACCCCAATCAGAAACTCTCGGCTGCCAAATCTTTAGTCAGGAAGGGCTACAAAGCATTGCCGCTTCGCCGTCTTTACATCCTCAAAAAGAACGGTAAGAAACGACCGTTAGGGATTCCCACCATGAAAGACCGGGCTTTTCAGGCTTTACACCTTCTGGCCCTTGAACCGATTTCCGAGACATTGGCCGACAAAGGCTCGTATGGATTCCGGTTATTCCGGAACTGCCATGATGCTTTGGAAAGATGTTTCATTCATCTCTCTCGAACCGACAGTGCTACTTGGATTCTTGAAGGGGACATCAAGGGATGTTTCGACAATATCAGCCACCAATGGCTTATCGAAAACATCCCCATGGACAAAAAGATTCTGCAACAATGGCTTAAAGCCGGGTTTGTCGAAAATAAGCAATTATTTCCTACAGAGCAAGGAACTCCGCAAGGGGGTATCATATCCCCCTCCCTCGCCAACATGACCCTCGATGGCCTTGAAAATATGCTTGACAATGCCTTTGGCATTTCTATAAGAGCCGACGGCTGCCGCAAAAACAACAAGCATAAAATCCACCTTATTCGCTATGCCGATGACTTCATTGTCACGGCCGATTCTAAGGAGATACTGGAAAACAAGGTCAAACCTCTTATCGAGGATTTTCTCACCAAAAGGGGGTTACAGTTGTCACAGGAGAAAACCAAAATTACCCACATTGCCGAAGGGTTTGATTTTCTTGGCCAAAACATCAGAATGTATGCCAAAAACAAACTCCTGATGCGACCTTCCAAAGATAGCATCAAATCGGTAAAGAGGAAGCTCAAAGATATAATTGTAAAACACAGGGGTTCTAATGCGGCCGTTTTAATCAGAAACCTCAACTGGCTCATTACCGGATGGGCAAACTACCATAAGCATGCCTGTTCCAAAAGAATTTTTAACTCATTGGACAGATTCTTATGGCGAAACATCTGGAACTGGGCACGAAGAAGACACAACAAACTTAGTCGTACTAAGATTGTCTCCCTTCTGTTTATGACAATTGGTAACAGAAAATGGCAATTCTTCGGCAAATTCTCCAACGGGAAAACTATTTTGCTGAGAATGTTCGCTCTTTTCAGAATCAAAAGGCATAAACTAATTGCCGGAGCAGTCAATCCGTTCGACCCGGTTTGGGACAGTTATCTTCGAAAGAGAAGGTTGCGCAGGGTTTTAGCCTGATTTTTCATATATTGTCGGGTGGTTTATTCCGCCTTTA
This sequence comes from Anaerophaga thermohalophila str. Valhall, assembly GCF_000250735.1. Taxonomy (GTDB): domain Bacteria; phylum Bacteroidota; class Bacteroidia; order Bacteroidales; family Marinilabiliaceae; genus Anaerophaga; species Anaerophaga thermohalophila_A. The sequence continues at coordinate 3,758 of NZ_AHZV01000201.1, read as the reverse complement.
GAGAGCTTGAGCCGTATGATGGGAAACTATCAAGTACGGTTCTTAGGGGACAAGGGCGGGGTAACCCGCCTGAGTTACCCGACAAAAACCACATATCCGGCTAAAAATCAATAAATAACTGATTAATTTGTGCTTTGAAACATGATATATTGGTAAATCACGTACCAAGAACAAACGAAAATCCGAAACGTCTCCCCCGTCGCCGAAAATGAGCGATTAACCGAAAAGGATTAAATGCCAAAACGGGTTGAATTAAATTCAGCTTGAAACACTCAAACAAATTGATAATGAAATAATTTTAACAGAAAACTGCGTTCATAATTGAATATTAAATCACAACGGCTAGAAAAGTCTGTATAAAACTAAAATAAGCCGATTTGGATTAAAAAAGCCAATTGGATAAGGGTCTCTAACGGGTTGATAATTTCGCAAAGATTGAAACCGCCCAAAAGATTGATAACGAAGTGCAATTCGGTCGGAAAATTACGTAAGTGGATAAGATATCAAGCGCAACAGGAATAAAATTGCTTAAATTGACAAATTATTAAATCGTAACGGGCAAATTATCAAATTCATAACCCAAAAACATAGGTTTCTAACGGTTTGAAAAACTAGTTTCGTCACTGAGAAAATCACAGGAATTGAAACTGGCCAAATAATTGATAACGAAGTGCAATTCGGGCGAAAATTACGCAGGTGGATAAGATATCAAGCGCAACGGAAAGATAATTCCGGTTGAAAAATGAAAGATAATTAACGGCTTGAGAAGCGACTTTGGTAACCGAAAAAATCGCAATGCTTGAAAATAACTAACGGATTGAGAAACGACTTTGCCGGAAAATTTCTATTTTTAAGAGCCATAAATAACGAATTGACAATTAATTAAAACCCAAAACCCGATACAAGATGAAATAACTCTCATATTGAAAAGCCCCAGCGGACAGAAATATAAGCAGCCGGCAACAAAGCTATATACGCCAGTCGTGGCATCCACAGCATTTTGAGGGTTTTGTATTACCCAAAACAATGCTTTCAAGCTGATAAATCCACAGCTGGTCTGAAACCACGCCCAGGCGCATATAGCCGGGACGTTGCCAACAAGTTAAAAAAATAAAAAATGAATCCAGTTTCAATAGCCATATCCTTTATTGTTACAATATTTGGAGTTGCTTTTCCAATTCTTTTTCAAGTGGCAACACGTCTTGATGAAAAATATTCATCCATATTAATTTTGCAATTATTTAATAAAGAGAAAGAAAGATCATTTTTTTTAATAGCATTAATAACTTCTTTAGTTTCCATTTTCATATATATCATCGAAATTCCACCGTTAATTCAAGCACCCAGTTTTAGCTATATTATAAACAACTCAGCAATAATTATTTTGGTGCTTTCAACTACCACTCTAGTTTTTTCATTTTTCTTTTTTGTAAAAAAAATTCTCATATATAATACACCTACACGATTTTTACAATATTTGATTCATAAGCACGAAAAAGAACCAAACAATAATAAATATTTTGAAGCAATTGGAGACTTGATTCATAATTCTATTAAAGAACAAAATATTACAGTCACAAAAACTATTGCTAATTTTTTAAGCTATTCATTTCAAAATGAAAGAGAAAATAATAATGAAAAACCTGTAGAATACCCTTATGCTTTTTATAGAATCATATATAATTCTATAGAAGAATTTGCAAACTTAAAAAGTAAAAAACTAAATAATATAGAACGGCAATTTACAGGAATGTATGGTTTCTTTGGAGATTTTAAAAATCCAGAGATCTCAAATATAACGTATACTTGCATCTGGAAAAGCCTATTACTTATCCTCAAGTATAACAACGATGATATGATGTTAAATTATTGGGAATATGCACATACTTATATTACAAACCAATTAAGGGAAATAAGCCCCAAGTTTACAGATTTTTCAAATAAAATTGAAAACCAAGAAGAAATAAATAGAAGGAATAAACAAAGAGAAAAATTTTTTGAGCTACACTATGCTTTGGGTGGCTTGCTTTTGTATAAAGAAAAATATAATTGTATCAAAAGAATTTTAAACTTTACTACAAGTATTCCCCCATCATACGATTTATTGCCAAAATCAATGGATGAAATTTTTCAAAGATATATGGAGTTCCAAGACCCTTATGAAAAAAAGTATACATGGATATCTAGCATCTACCCTTTTCCCGAAACAGAAGGGCTTAAAGCTGATTATGAAATAAAGAAATGGATAACAAGCTATTTAACACTACTTTTTTTACGTCATTATACAAATAATCAATCATCTCAACCAAAATACATACCGAAAACACAAAATGAAAAAAGAGTTTGGCTTGAAAATATTGAGACTCTAAAACATAAAACAAAACAAATTATTAATAACAAAAACCTTTTAAAAGCAACAAACATAATCATAGAATCACAACAAAATTTAAAAATAAATGAATTTATTGACTCTTATATAAAAAGACTTGAAAGAGAATTTGAAAAAATTGCAATTGAACAACCAATCTCTAAATATAAAGAGAAGCAATTTGAAGAAACATCTAAGGAAATAATAAGCAAAACAATAAACTCTTTACATCCTATTTTAAACTCATTTCCAATATCGAAGGACTTCACAAATTGGTTTGTAAATGGTCAAAAAGTTGTTGTAGACAAGAGTGCTTTTGTAGAAGACCAGGAAGCAGATCATGCAAATTTTGATAGCTTTTTAGCACAGCATGTTGCTTTGAAAATTCAAAAGTCAATATCAGAAACCTTTTTTCATTCAAAATCAAAAACTTACCTAATTGAAGAGAAAAATGTTTTCCCCGCAATTAAAAAATTAAACTTATCTCAAGATTTCATAATTCTTAATTTTGGACAAAATATTGAATGGTTTAAGCAAACATTTCTGGTTGACGGATTAGAAAAAAGTTCATATAATAATATTAAAATAATTAATTTTGAACATAGTAGTTTCAATTTAGTAGGACAATCCTTCTTTATTTTACGTAAATCTGATTTACCTCAAATTTACCACAGAGAAATTAATAAAGATGAAATTAATAAATTTGAATTAAAAGAAATAGATAAAAAAATCGAATTATATGGATCAATTATTAATCTACAAAAAAATGAAGAAATTCAAAAAGAACTTAAAACCACTTACCCAGATAAAGAATTGAGTAAATCCGCCCTTCTTAGTTTAGTACTAAAACTTGAAATAAGATGGAAAAATGAAATAAATTGCGTAATGATTAAAACTCATTCAAAATATACCGACAAAGGAGTCCCGGATAAACTTGAAGATATAAAGAAAATTGAATAAAACCAGTTGGCAACAAAGCTATCATACGCCAGCCGTGGCATCCTCAGCATATTGATGGTCTCGTTTTATCCTCAAGCATGCTTTCAAGCTGATAAAGTCACAGCGGGTCTGAAAGCCACGCCCAGGCGCATATAGCCGGGACGTTGTGGGCAAGGAAAATAAACACTCACAGAATATAGATGAAAAAGATACATACAATAGGGATAATCAATTTTCGACCAAATGTTGAACCACTTGAAATTGAATTCAGCTACCCTGATGAAAATAAAAGGTATGTTTTTAGATTGCATTATGATTCTTCAAATTATGACAGCTTCTTGACAGAAAAAAAAGGTGAAATCGCACTTGATACATCCAGTTTCGTTGAATTAGAAGAATATGCGGAAAAAATTTCTAAAACAAAATCTTTATATAAAACAATATTCCTTAA
>NZ_AHZV01000202.1 GCF_000250735.1 Anaerophaga thermohalophila str. Valhall | reverse complement strand
TCATAAAACATGCAAAATCGGGAAAAACGTTCCGGAATGGTGAAATTTAATTGAATTTCATCAAAAACCCGCCATAGAATAACATTATTAAACTCCATGGCGGGAAAATAAAATGGATATCGATCTTCAATAGATCGTCAGATTTTTAGATATTGGGTTTCAGATGACTCTATACATTTAACAAACTGCATTTTATCAAACAAAAAACCATATCGTAGAAACTTAATTTACACACTTCAAGAACAAGGATTGAAGCAACAAAGAATCCCATTTTATAGAATTTTCTGTCTATTGCTGTCCTTCTTCCGCTAACTTTTGATCCACCTTCTGCTTAATTTTGGGATTGGTACTGTATGCTCCAATCATTTCCTGGTACAGAGCAGGACTAATTCCTGCATCGGTTACAATCTTGTTAACTTTTTGTTGCGTGTCCATCTGAATTTTCTGAATTTCTTCAGAAATACTTTTAAATGTTTCCATATCCTCTTCTGACACACCCTGAGGTTGACTCCCCTGTTGCATCTGGCGGGCAATTGTATTGAACTGGTTAAGTTCCATGCCTTGCTCCTCAATCTCTTTAATCATCTTCTTTTCAGCCTCTCTTTGCACAGGAAGAGCTTCTACCAGCGCATTGGCAAAAAGATCAATTTCCTCATCGGAATACTCCTTTTGTTGTTGCTGCTGTTGAAGCATGTCCTGCTGTGCAAAAACATTTCCTGTTGTCAGAAACATAGCAACCATCATCAAACTCGCTACTTTTTTCTTAATTGATTTCATAACTTTTTTCCTTTAAATGAAAAATGATTTCTAAAAATTATTCCTGTACCGGCACAAAACCATTTTCCATATAAGTTAATACTAAAATAATGCCGGCGATGACTTTCTAACGAAAGACAAACATGTTAATAATCAACGACTTAATACAAAGGAAACAAACTAAAAATCTAATTCCAAACTATTTTCAAAAGTTTTCAACAATGAAACATCATTTAACGCTCCCCGAAGGTTTCCTATTTAAAATCAATCTTGTTACAAATTGCAAATTACAGATATTTGTATTTTTATATATCTGTATTCTTGTTTACTTTTATTGCGCTGAACAATGCAATTTTGATTCAGCTCTGATTAAGTTCCACAGGCAGAAGCATGGGGCATGGAGCAGAGGGCATGGGACATGGGGTTGGAAAATAGTTAGATAAAAGGTAACTTATTAAATAAATTTTATACGAATGAAAAGAGCATGACAAGGTTTGCCTTAATAGATCATTAGATTTTTAGATATAAGATGTAAGATGAAATGAACATAAATAGTACGTGTCTATAAACTCGCAAAAAAATTTTTACAGTATGTGTGTCTGCTCAGAAAGTGCCGGTTGCAAGGCTTGCGAAGCCGCCAAAACCGTAGTTTACTAATCGTAAATGAGTGTTTTGGTGGCAGCGTAACACAGCAAATGGTACTTTATGGACAGACACTAAATAGGTTTACCACGATAAGAATACGAATAAATGCTTGCATGCGAGTTCCATCAGACCAATAACTTAGACTAATTTTATACTGATGAAAAAAGTCGTTTTTTCGGTAATAGTTTTCACCATTGGGCTTTTAGTGCTTTTACATGTCTTGTATGAGCCGCCACTGCCAAATTTAGGTGAACTGAAGCTTAAGCAGGAATATGCGACTAAACCTGATCCGGATGTAGACCATTCACTTTTCCCGGAACTTCAGGAAGAATTTGAAACACCCCAGGAGGTTACCGAAGCTTGTATTGAATGCCACAACCAACGTCATAAAGAGGTGATTGCTTCGAGTCACTGGAACTGGGAACGCATCTCCTACGTGGAGGGCAGAGGAATTGCCAGCCTGGGAAAAAGCAATGTACTGAATAACTATTGTATTGGGGCAAGTTCGAACGAGCAGGCTTGTGCTGCATGTCACATTGGTTTTGGGATGACCGATGATCATTTCGACTTCGAAAATGCACGTAACGTGGATTGCATGGTGTGCCACGACAATAGTGAGGAATATATTAAAGGTGCCTCCATGGCGGGTTATCCTGACCGCTCGGTAAACCTCACCAATGTTGCCCAAAATGTTGGAAGGCCGCAACGGATGAACTGCGGTGCCTGCCACTTTTACAGCGGGGGCGGAAACAATGTAAAACATGGGGACCTTGAAGAAGCCCAACTGTCAACAACAAGAGACGTGGATGTCCACATGGCTGCCAATGGTATGAATATGACATGTGTCGACTGCCATTCTGCCGATGACCATCAAATGCTGGGCAAACTTTACTCCGTATCTTCCAGTGACGAAAACCGGCTGACATGCGATCATTGTCACACCAACACACCACACATGGACAGGATGCTCGATCTGCATACCGCCCGCGTGGCTTGTCAAACCTGTCATATCCCTACTTATGCCAAAGTTAATCCAACAAAAATGGAATGGCGTTGGTCCGAAGCCGGAAAACTGAAAGACGGGCAACCATATCATGTTACAGATACCACTACAGGTGCCGAGACATATTTATCCATAAAGGGTTCATTTGTATGGAAAACCAATGTTGAACCGGAATATTTTTGGTTTAACGGACATGCCACCCATTATATACTGGGTGACAAGGTAGACACTATACCGGTGCAGGTCAACAAGCTTCTGGGATCAGCCAGCGACAGAAATGCTAAGATATATCCGGTAAAAGTGCACCGCGGCGATCAGATATATGACCCGGAAACCAAAATGCTGATACAACCCAAATTATGGGCTCCCGAAAAAGGGGACAGCGCCTATTGGAAAGATTTTAACTGGGACCTGGCCGCCGAAGCAGGCATGAAACGCGTCGGATTACCCTACAGCGGAAATTATGAATTCGTAAATACCGAAATGTACTGGCCTGTCAATCACATGGTCGCCCCAAAAGAAGATGCTCTCACCTGTGAAGAGTGTCATACCCGCGACAATAGCCGGCTTGCAGGCCTGAACGACTTCTACATGCCCGGCCGTGATGCTCATGCTGGTCTCGACCTCATCGGCAAACTGCTCATTATTGCAGCCCTGGCGGGTGTTGTTTTACATGGGCTGGGGCGTATTGCAGCATCCATCAAAAACAAGGAAGTAGAAACCGAAGAGATCAATACCTGACAATAAATCATACTGCAATGGCAAAAGTATATATCTATAAAAGATTTGAACGTTTCTGGCACTGGACACAAGCCACATTGATATTTTACCTGGCCCTTACAGGTTTCGAAATACATGGCAGCTACTCTTTTCTTGGATATGAAAATGCCGTAGAATCGCACCGTGTAGCAGCCTGGATGCTTCTCACCCTCATTGCCTTTTCCATATTCTGGCATTTCACGACCGGCGAGTGGCGACAGTACATTCCCACTTTCTCGAAACTTCAGGCACAGATCCGCTATTACACCCTCGGTATATTCAAAGGAGAGCCACACCCCACACGAAAATCAGTGCGCAACAAGCTGAATCCTCTTCAGGCCTTAACATACCTGGGTTTTAAACTGGTAATGGCCCCTTTGCTTATTGTTACAGGATTGGTATACATGTTTTACAGAACCATTGATGCCAACAATATGGTGATCATTAGTGATATTCCGCTCGAAACAGTGGCCTTCCTTCACACGCTCGGAGCATACCTGATCATCATGTTCGCCATTGTCCATGTATATATGACCACAACGGGCGAAACACCTACTTCAAATATCAGGGCTATGATAACCGGTTATGAAGACCTGGAAGACGAAGATGAAGATGAAGAAACAACCAATACACAATCCAAAAATACCAAAACAAGTGAACCATGAATGGAAAAAATAAATATATGAACCCATACCTGGCAGGTGTTCTCCTGGGATTTGTTCTCCTGACCACCATATACATTACCGGTCGCGGACTTGGTGCCAGCGGTGCCATGAAAAGTGTTGCTGTTAGCACCGTTAAAGCTACCGCTCCCGAACATTATGAGAATACAGCTTACTATCAGGACTATGCTGCCGATCACCCCGAAGGACCGATGAAATCGTGGCTGGTTTTCGAAATGATAGGTGTGTTAATCGGAGCCTTTTTGTCAGGAACACTTTCCGGCAGAATCGGACTGAAACTTGAAAAAGGACCCGGTGTTTCCAATTCTACACGCCTTATCGGAGCCGTTTTAGGCGGCCTTCTTTTTGGCTTTGGCAGTCAGCTTGGGCGAGGTTGTACAAGCGGAGCTGCTCTCAGTGGCATGGCCGTTATGTCGTTCGGAGGCATTGTAACCATGCTGGCCATATTCGGTGGCGCTTACGCTTTTGCCTGGTTTTTCAGGAAGATGTGGATAACCCGATAGATAACTTTAAAGATACTGTTATGGCACCATTAATCCCCGATATTATCTCACCCGAATACAATTATCTTATCGCTATCATTGTCGGCATAGGTTTCGGCTTTGCCCTGGAGCAAGCGGGTTTTTCTTCGACCCGCAAATTAGTCGGACTTTTCTACGGGTACGACTTTACCGTCCTGAAAGTATTTTTTACAGCAGGTTTAACGGCAATGATCGGCGTACTGCTGCTTTCACACCTCGAATTATTGAATACCAGCATCATTTTTGTCAATCCTGCCTTTCTGCCATCGGCTATCGCAGGAGGCATCATTATGGGCCTGGGATTTGTCATTGGCGGCTTCTGCCCCGGAACCAGCGCATGCGCTGCAGCCATAGGAAAAGTGGACGGATGGGCGTTCATTATTGGCGCTACTATTGGAATTTTTGCTTTTGGTGAAATGTTTCCGCTTCTGGAAGATTTCTATATGGCAAACGGCCAGGGAGCTGTTCTCATATATGATGTATTGGGAATGGGAAGGACCACCTTTGCATTGCTAATGACACTTATCGCCATCGTGGCATTTTTTGTCACGGGAATGATCGAAGACAAAGTAAACGGTAGGCCTGTCAAGATACTCAACGGTCACTGGCGTAACAAAGCTCTTTCAGCTGTTCTGCCGGTATTAATGGTAATACTTATCATGGCCACACCTTCGCGAAAAGAATATACCATGCAAAAACTGGAGGCAAGGGCTGCAGCCGGCGAATGTAACCCCGATCTTATTGATCCCGACAAGCTGGCCTTTGAACTGATGAATAATTATTACCAATATAACGTTATTGATGTGCGTAGTCCTGAAGAATATGAAGCATTTCATATTGCCACGGCCATCAACATTCCGTTGGACGACCTGCACAACACCACCTATCGCGAATTACTTAACCAACGCATCCAGACCAATGTTTTTTACGGCTCAACACCCGAACAGGCAAAAAAGGCCTGTCTCATAGCCCGTTACCATGGCAATGAGACAAGTCTGGCGCTCAACGTTACGGCCGAAAAATTCAGAGATACATTTTACGGCAATATTGAAATCCCTGATGATCCGACCAAAGAAGAACAAACATTAGCACTTTTCAGGAAGCAGGCCGCCGAAAAGATGAAAGAAATTGAAAATAACCTCGCCTCAAGAGAAAAACCGGTGAAGAAAAAAATAACACGGGTACAGGGCGGATGCAGTTAGCATAATCTCACTTAAACAAATCATATATGAGTGCGGTATAAAAAGCATATTTTTGTCAAAATCAAGGCGTTTTAAATTTTTATACCGGAGTTAACTTGTTGTTAATGAGGATGCAAAAATTTAAAACAACACAGAGTTTGGCAACAAAGATGCTTTTTAGACCGGGCTCATATATTGAAAACAGGGCTGTTGAACACAAATAAAGCCCACTTTGCATAGATTAAAACAATCTACGTAAAAAAAGATGCAATTGGTGTTTTCTTTTCCGAACTTGCTTCAAAAATAACGGAATCAAAAGAAAACACTATGCGTAAATTATTTACTAATCTAAACTTTGCAACAAGACAATTTTCATGTCTGTTCATTCTTCTCTGTGCCATAGTTTCTTTTTCTGCAAAGGCACAGGTACAAATTATGGTCGATGATGACGGAGTGCCCTTTACAAGCATCTCCAACCATACCACCTGGGAATCCGCCACAAATGATCTGCAGACTGCCATTGATTCAGTCTACGAAAATGGTGGCGGTTCCGTTTGGGTGGCAGGCGGAACCTATCTTCCTACAACTGAATTGGCAGCCGATCCCTCAGCTCCCGTTCCTCCGGGAAATGTCAGGCACACCACTTTTGTCATGAGAAACGGCGTTAGTGTTACCGGAGGATTCGAAGGTGATGAAGCAACGCCCGCCGAACGCCCCGAAGACCTTTTTGGCACAACTAATAAAGTCGTTTTATCGGGCGACATTGGAACTCCTGCCGATTCTACCGACAACTCCTTTCACGTGGTTCTGTTTCCTGAAGGAAGCAATGATTCAGCCATTCTCCAGGATATTTATATTACCGGAGGACAGGCAAATAATTATCAGTATTTTGGTTATCGTGGAGGGGGTGTTCATCTCCGATCCGGCGGTATCCTCAGAAATTGTGTAATAACGGGAAACTTTGCCGGCGAGGCCGGTGGAGGTGTTTACCTTTATCAAGGTGGAAGAATTGAGGCAGGAGAAATAAAAAATAATGTTGCTTATTCTATGGGTGGAGGCGTCAACCTAAACCAGGGCGGATTGGTAACTTCGGTAATTATACATAGCAATAAAACATCAGACGAAACCGGAGGAAAAGGTGGAGGCGTATTTTTTGCTTCGACGCTAACAGAGTACGGGACGGTTTCCAACTGCTTTATTGCCGGTAATCTATCGGCCAATAAAGGGGGTGGTGTCGGCATCTATCTCGGTGGTCATCTTATCAACAATCTTATCAGCAATAATGAAGCTGTTGGCAATGGCGGAGGTGTATTTATACAGGAAGGCGGACTGATATTGAACAACACCATTGTTGCCAACACAGCAGATGCTGCCGGAGGTGTTTACGGAGATAATGGCGGCGAAATAATCAACACGGTTATGTGGGGCAACAAAACATCACAGGTGGGAAATACGCAATTTGTAAGGCTTGCGGAATCGACCACTGCCGATTATTGTGCCATTGAAAACGGAGCAACGGCCAATGGCATCACCAACCTTGTCATCCTGGATGAAGAAAATTCAGGAAGCGGAACACACCCGGAATTCAGGGATACTATTTCATTTACAGGATTACCGACCGGAGAAAGTCAACTCAATGAAATATTAAACAGTGATTATAGTACAGAACTAACCTCAGCTTTGCTGGATGCCGGAACACCTGATACTACGGGGCTACCACTTCTGTCTGGTGACGTTATCGATAATCCGAGAATTACCAAATCAGCAATAGACATAGGTGCTTATGAAACTTTATATTACACCATTACCGGCACTGTGAACGGAGGAAACGGAACCATTGACCCGACCGGTCCGGTTAATCTTCTGGATGGTGAAAATGTTGAATTCATTATTACCCCGGCATCAGGTTATGATGTAGCTTTGTTCAACATCAATGGAGACGACTTTTCAAGTCAACTCGTTAATCAGGGCAGTTATTTTACTTACACCGAAAGTGCTGTTTCGTCCGATCTTGATGCAGTGGTTGAATTTGGCATTGTTAATAAAATAAACAAACCGAAAGAGGCAAAACCGACCATCTATCCTACGCCGGCCAGAAATGAATTATTCATAGATGGATATGATGTTCAGTTTATCAGGATTTTTAATATTACCGGTTCGGTAGTCAAAGTTTTTGACAGCAATGTTGCCTTCCCGCTAAATATTTCCAGTCTGGAGAAAGGTCTTTATTTCATTGAAATTACGGGAAAAGAAAATGAAAAGCATATCCTTCGGTTTGTAAAATATTAAACCGGGATTTGTGCTTCTTTTAGTCTCGTAAGATTCCTGAGTTGATAAGTCTGAAAATACGGAGCCCCGAATTTGCTTTTTGTTGGTTTTTATTAGTGTCTGTCCAGAAAGTGCCATTTACTGTGTTACGCACGTCCGAAAATTACTCATTTACGATGAGTAAACTCCGTATTTTCGGACTTCGCAAGCCTTGTAAATGACACTTTCTGGAAAGACACACATATTGTAAAAATTTTTGCGAGTTTATAAACACAATACTCCGTTAAACCTTTGCAAAACATTGCAAAACAATTGTTTGCATCTAAAGAGGTTTAATTGTTAAAATAAAGTATATCAAGGTTGTACGAAACGAGCATGGCAAGGTTTCCCACAACAAGAATATGTATAAATGCTTGCATGCGAGTTCCATCAGACCAATAACTTATACATAATTTATACTGATGAATTATCTTACATCTTATATCC
>NZ_AHZV01000203.1 GCF_000250735.1 Anaerophaga thermohalophila str. Valhall | reverse complement strand
TAATAGAGGATAGCTAAAATTTAAAACAACACGAGTTTGGCAACAAAGATGCTTTTTTGACCGCACTCATACATTTTTCAGTTAATAACCGGAGCAAATATATGCCCTTCAGATTAACACAAATTTTTTCTCTGTTTTTTTTGATAATTGCTGTTCTTATCCTGACGGCTGGCTGCAGTGCCGAAGCTAAACTTGCATCCGGCGTCAAACTATACGAAACAGGAGAATATAGTCGTGCCGTTGACAGATTTCGAAAGATGGATTTTGACAACAGGTACTACCGTAGTCAGGCTTCTTTTTATCTGGCCATGTCCTATTACAGGATCGGACAGGCACAAAGAGCATCTGCCTATTTTCAGCGGGCCTTGCGTTACGGTTTTTCGAAACCTGAGACCTATTTTTTTCTGGGACAAAGTCTGCGTATGCGTGAGGATTATGAAGAAGCTGTTACCGCCTATGAAGAATATCTTAAACATGATGTAGGAAACAGAGCTGCACTAAATGGTATTTCTTCGTGTAAAATGGCAATGAGTAATCCAACGCCTTCCCGTCATGTGCTGGATGTTAATTTTCATCTCCGGTCATCTGAAAGTGATTATTCTCCGGCTTTTTCAGGAAATGATTATACCACGGTCTACTTTTCTTCAATGCGTGGAGGTGACAAAAAAAAGAACATTAACCGGATAACCGGCCAGGGAAGTTCTGTTATTTACAGTGCCATCCAGGATGGAAGAGGTGGTTGGGAAGAACCAGTTCCTTTTGTCGGTGATGAGGATATTGGTACCGACGATGGAACCCCATCCTTTTCTGCCGACGGAAAGGAAATGTATTTTACCCGTTGTATATACTCTGATGAAGGGCCTACAGGTGCTTCAATAATGGTTATGAAAAAGTCGGGTGGCCGTTGGGGACAACCCGAAAAGTTACCAATGGGACCCGATAGCCTTGTTTATGCGCATCCTGCCATTTCTCCCGACGGAAAAACCCTTTATTTCGTTTCTGACCAGCCCGGTGGGTTTGGAGGAAAAGATATCTGGAAAGTAACACGAGAGTCCGGGAATGCATGGGGACCACCGGTGAATCTGGGTGCTGAGATTAATACTCCTGCCGATGAAATGTTCCCTTATGTAAGAGAAGACGGTCGTTTATATTTCTCATCCGACGGACTTGTAGGTTTTGGAGGCCTCGATATTTTTGTAGCTGAATGGGATGACGAATCGGAAGAATGGAGCGTGAAAAATCTTGGATTACCGCTTAACTCTGAGGCTCATGATTTTGGAATTGCTTTTCGGGGCACTCGCGAAGCCGGTTTTTTGTCTTCTACCAGGGGAAGTTACCGGGGGGTTGACCAGATTTTTGAGTTTGAGTTACCTTTGATAGAAGCTGTGCTGAAGGGACGCGTTGTTGATGAGGACGGGCGTCCTGTTGAGAATGCGGGCATTCATGTAGTTGGGAATAACGGGGTGAATCGTAGAACGAATACTTCTGAAGACGGCCGTTTTACTTTTGTTTTGGAGCCCGAAGCCGAGTACATTGTTATGATTATGGCAGACGGATATTTTAATAACAAGATCACCTTATCAACCATAGGGATGGAGGAGAGCGATGAATATGAACAAACTGTTACGCTGAAAAAAGCAGAGCCGAAGGCTGAGTAATTTTCTCCCCCAAAAACTTTGTGTATTTTTGTGCTCTGAATTCTTACTTCAAAAACATACCATTCGTGCAAAAAGATTTAAGATATAATCAGCGTGGTGTTTCTGCATCGAAAGAGGATGTGCACAAGGCAATTGAGAGGGTGGACAAGGGCATTTTCCCGAAAGCCTTTTGTAAAATTGTACCCGATTATCTGAGCGGAGACCCCGAATGGTGCAATATTATGCATGCCGATGGTGCAGGAACAAAATCTTCGCTGGCATATCTTTACTGGCGGGAAACGGGTGACTTGTCGGTTTGGAAGGGAATTGCCCAGGATGCTTTAGTCATGAATCTTGACGATCTGCTGTGTGTTGGAGCTACCGATAATATTCTTCTTTCTTCTACTATAGGAAGAAACAAGAACAAGATACCCGGAGAGGTTATTTCGGCAATTATTAACGGTACCGAAGAACTATTGGAAAATCTTCGTCAACTGGGTATTTCTATATACAGCACAGGTGGGGAAACGGCCGATGTAGGCGATTTGGTTCGTACCATCATAGTGGATTCAACTGTAACAGCCCGCATGAAACGAAGCGATGTTATCTCTAATCACCTGATACAGCCCGGAGATGTTATTGTGGGTTTGTCGTCAACAGGACAGGCGGCTTACGAGGATTTTTACAATGCAGGAATGGGAAGTAACGGTCTTACATCCGCACGCCACGACATATTTGCTCATTACCTTGCTAAAAAATATCCCGAAAGTTTCGATCCTTCTGTTCCGGAAGAATTAGTATACCAGGGCAAATTTAAACTAACCGATGCCATTGAAGAGCTTGGAATAGACGCAGGGAAAATGGTTCTGTCTCCTACCCGCACTTATGCTCCGGTGGTGAAGCAGGTGTTGAAGAAACTTCGACCTCACATCCATGGAATGGTACATTGTTCCGGAGGTGCGCAGACCAAGGTGATGAATTTTGTTGAGAACATGCATGTTGTAAAAGATAATTTGTTCCCGGTTCCGGATTTATTCCGCATTATTCAGGAAACATCACAAACCCCGTGGCAGGAAATGTATAAAGTTTTTAACATGGGGCACCGATTCGAGTTTTATGTGAACCACTCATGGGCTCAATACATCATTGATATTGCCCGCAGTTTTGATATTGAGGCTAAAGTAGTGGGATACTGCGAACCTTCAGCCGAGGGTAACAAACTTACAATTAAAGGGGAAAAAGGAACCTGGTATTATTAGCTGCATTAGTAGTTTATGCCTGTTTCAGAACTGAATGTATGTGTTTGCTGCTTCTTTTCTGTTTGCAGGTTTTTTTGTGTTTGTAAATAATTAGTGTCTATCCATAAAGTACCATTTGCTGTGTTACGCTTGCTGCCAAAATACTCATTTACGAGAAGTAAACTCCGTTTTTGGCGGCATCGCACGCCTTGCAACCGGCATTTTTTGAACAGACACACATATTGTGAAAATTTTTGCGTGTTTATGGGCACTCACTAATTAATGTTCCGTTAAACTTTTTCAATATACTATAAACCGGTTTTTGTAAGCAAAAACCTTTGTGTGCAAAAAAAGTAGTATATCAACATTATCAACATTATATGGGTCATCTTATATCTTAAATCTAACGATCTCATTAAATACTAAGTCAGATAAAAAATTATGGCACAAGATAATTCATTACTTGAAAAGCTGGAAGCGCTAAGATTGCGTTTCGAAGAGGTGGGACAAATGATAACCGATCCTGCCGTGATTGCCGATCAGAAGAGATATGTGAAGCTCAACAAAGAGTACCGTGAACTGGAAGAAATTGTTGAAATGGGCAAACAGTATAAAAATCTGGTCGACAATATCGATTCTTCACGAAAAATGCTGAAGGAGGAAGACGATGAAGAAATGAGAGCACTCGCCCGTGAAGAACTTGACGAACTGGAAGAGAAAAAACCAGAGATGGAAGAAAAATTAAAATGCTTTTGCTTCCTGGTGATCCTGAAGATTCAAAAAATGCCGTGATGGAGATCAGAGCCGGTACCGGTGGGGATGAGGCCAGTATTTTTGCCGGTGATTTGTTCCGGATGTATACCAAGTTCTGCGAGAAGAAAGGGTGGAAGTACGAGGTGACCCATTATTCCGAAGGCACTGCCGGTGGGTATAAGGAGGTGGTGATGAAAGTATCCGGTAATGGTGTCTATGGAATACTGAAGTATGAATCTGGCGTTCACAGGGTACAGCGTGTGCCACAAAACCGAAACTCAGGGGCGTGTGCATACTTCTGCAGCCTCCGTGGCGGTTCTGCCCGAAGCCGAAGAGTTTGATATTGAGTTAAAACAGGAGGATATTCGTAAAGATACCTATTGCTCTTCAGGTCCAGGAGGACAGTCTGTCAACACTACTTATTCAGCAATTCGCCTCACTCACATTCCTACCGGAATTGTAGTGACCTGCCAGGATCAGAAATCGCAGCTTAAAAACCTCGATAAAGCTATGGCCGAACTCAGAACCCGTATCTACAATCTCGAATATCAGAAATACCTTGATGAAATTTCTTCAAAAAGAAAAACCATGGTTTCTACAGGTGACAGATCGGCCAAGATACGTACCTATAATTATCCCCAGGGACGTGTCACCGATCACAGAATCAATTATACCATATATAACCTGCCGGCTGTAATGGACGGCGACATTGGCGGAATTATAGACAAACTTCAGGTTGAAGAAAATGCTGAAAGGCTCAAAGCCAGTGAAATGTGATCCGGTTGATTGTTATCGGGAGGCATTATTCTGACGGCCCTTAGGCTCTCCGGTCACAGCAACCGGCAACATTTAAGGCCAAGGCTAAAGTTGAGGTTGAGAGAGAGAAATTTGATATAAGTTGTCTATCACACTTATGTATTAAGAATTACCAAAGAGCTAAAAGCCAGGAACTAAAAGCTGTCAGCTAATCTCTTCCTCAATCCGCACCCCTAACCCTCTTAAGGCAAGAGTTCAGGTAAAGGTTGAGCAACCAGCACCTGGCACCCGGCAAAGTAACCAAAAACACAAAAACCATCGACAATGACCAGACAGGAATTATTCGAACAGATCAAAAAAAAGAAGAGCTTTCTATGTGTAGGACTCGACAGTGATGTAAATAAGATTCCTCACTATCTTTACGATACCAGTGATCCCGTTTTTGCTTTCAATAAAGAGATTATTGATGCCACGCATGAGTTAGCTGTTGCTTACAAGCCCAACCTGGCATTTTATGAGAGTATGGGGGTAAGCGGGTGGAATACCCTGGAAAAGACAGTGAATTACATCAGGTATAATTATCCCGATATTTTTCTCATCGCCGATGCCAAACGGGGGGATATTGGTAATACTTCCGGACATTACGCCAGAGCCTTTTTCGACACTATGGATTTCGATGCTGTAACAGTTGCTCCTTATATGGGAGAAGACTCTGTTAAGCCTTTTCTTACTTATGTAGGGCGATGGGTTATTCTTCTCGCGCTTACCTCCAATAAGGGTTCTGACGATTTTCAATATATGAAAGAGAAAGATGAACGCTTGTTTGAAAGAGTGATAAAAACCTCGCAGCGGTGGGGCGATAAAGAAAATATGATGTATGTAGTTGGTGCTACCCGGGCCGATATGCTGAAAGATATTCGCTCTTTTGCCCCCGACCATTTTCTGCTTGTCCCGGGTGTCGGTGCCCAGGGGGGCAGTCTGGCCGAAGTAGCCCGTAACGGGATGAATGCGAAATGCGGGTTGCTGGTTAATTCATCACGAGGAATAATTTTTGCCGGCGATGGTGAGGATTTTGCCCAAAAGGCTCGAATAGCCGCAACGGAAATCCAACAGGAAATGGCCGAATTATTATCTGAAAAGGGGATTGTTTAATCTTCTATTAAAAATCTAACGGTCTGTTCCTGCTTATTTTGGTAGGAATAAACCAAAAAACTTTGTATTTTGCACATTCAAAGGTTGGGATTGCATCATTTTTTTGATGCATCGGCGTGTTTTGTACAACACTGTTAAACCCACACCTATGAGTGAAGATTTTTTACATTTTCTCTGGCAGCACAGGCTGTATAAACAAGGTTTGTTCGTATCCGATCAGGGACACAATATTGAAATTGTGCATCCCGGCTTACCAAATACTGATTCAGGACCGGATTTTTTTAATGCTAAAATTAAGCTGGACAACGTGCTGTGGGCAGGTAATGTTGAAATTCACCTGAAAGCTTCCGACTGGAATCGTCATCAACATCACCTGGATCATCTGTACGATAATGTTGTATTGCATGTAGTACTGGAGAACGATGCAGAAGTGCATACAGCAGAAGGCAGAAGTGTCCCCGCCTGGGAAATTCAGATTCCTCAATCGATCCTTCAGAGCTTTAATGATCTGAACCGGCATCGTGGGTGGATTCACTGTGAGAAGATGATCGGCCGTTTTCCGGGGTTTGAAATATCATCCTGGATTGAACGCATGCTGGTTGAAAAGCTGGAACGAAAAGTTGATATAATTGAAACACTTCTTGACGGATCACGTAATGACTGGCAGAGCGTGTTCTATGTAATGCTCACCAGAAATTTCGGCTTTGGTTTGAACGGGGATCCTTTTGAACAACTGGCACGGCAAACTCCGTGGACCATTGTCGCACGAAATGCCGATTCCCAGGAAAAACTGGAAGCTCTTTTGCTTGGGCAGGCAGGCTTTCTTGACGGGATTATGTATGAAGATGAATATGTGCGCCTTCTCAAACGAGAGTATGCTTTGATGCAAAGAAAATATAATTTGAAGCCACTGCCTGCACATTTGTGGAAATTTTTGCGCTTGCGTCCCGGGAATTTTCCGTCATTGCGTTTGGTACAGCTTGCCGCAATTTTATCGGCCCACCCGACCATGTTTGATAAAATGCTTGAGTGTCAAAACCTTTCCGTTATTAGTGAATTGTTTCAGGTAGAACCCTGCGCATACTGGAACAGTCACTACAAACCCGATGTTAAAGGGAAACGCCATTCCACGAGAGTTGGAAAACAGGCCATTGAGCTTATAATTATCAATACTGTAGTTCCCCTCCTTTTTGCTTACGGAAAGCTAAGGGGGTTATCACGTTTGCGCCAGAAATCGTTTGACCTGCTTGAAACTTTACCACCTGAGAGGAACAGTATTGTCCGGAAGTGGAATAAAACTTTGCCCAATGTTAATATCAGGTCTGCCGCTGAAACACAAGGGTTGGTTTATTTAAAAAAGAATTACTGCGATCAGCACAAATGCCTGATATGCAGAGTAGCACAGAAAGTTATGGCACAAAGTTTTGAGGAATAAAAAGAATAAGATTAATAGATATAAGATTGATAGATTGATAGATATAAGATTAATAGATGAGTGCGGTATAAAAAGGAAATTATTTGTCAAAATCAAGGCGTTTTAAATTTTTGTACCGGAGTTAACTCGTTGTTAATGAGGATGCAAAAATTTAAAACAACACAGAGTTTGGCAACAAAGATGCTTTTTAGACCGGGCTCAGGGATAAAAAGAACATGACATAGATTATTAGATATTTATTTAGTGTCCGTCTATAAATTAGGCAAAAATTGTTTCTGATTATGTGTCTGTTCAGAAAGTGTCATTTACAAGGCTTGCGAAGTCCGAAAATACGGAGTTTACTCTTCGTAAATGAGTAATTTTCGGACGAGCGTAACACAGTAAATGGCACTTTAGGGACAGACACTATTTAGATATAAGATGATATAAGCATGGCAATGATTGCCACAACAAGGAATATGTATAAATCCTTGAAAACGTGTTCGAGAAGACCAATAACTTAGATTAATTTCACAATGATGAATTTTTTGGTTCGCTTTTTGATATGTATTTAATTGTTAAAAAACATTTATGTCTATATTCTCAAAATTGAAAACTATGAAAATTAATTATTTACTTGTTGCAGCTTTGTCTTTTGTCCTGATTTCCGGCATTTCCGGCTGTAAATCCAAAGAAAAAGTATCGGCCAAAAGTGAAATTGGCGATATAATTGAAGAGCTTCCCTGCGAAGACAAAGGGCGTTCTGATAAGAACTTTTTTCGTGCAAGCGCTATGTCTACCAGCTCCGATTTGAGTCTGGCAAAAGAAAAGGCATTGCTGTTAGCCAAACAGCGCCTGGTAACATTAATTAATTCCAACACCAAATCAGTTACCGATCGTTATGTTAATGAGCGGGAAATTAGCGATGCTGCCGAATTTGAGCAAAAATTTGAAAATATGACGCGCGAAGTGGCCGACGAAACCATTAATAATATCGTGGTTATTTGCGAAAAAGCCAGTGTTACCGATGAAGGTAAGTATCATGGGTTTGTCGCCATCGAAGTTAACAAGGATGATGTTTTAAATGGTTTCGACCGTCGTATTTCGAACGATGCCAAACTTCAGCTCGATTATGACAAGCAAAAGTTCCAGGAAATCTTTGAGGAAGAAATGGAAGAGATGGCTGAAGAGAGAGGGTATTAAGGGGATGGCTTGAGGTTGAGGTTGAGGTTGAGAAAAGTTATGTGACTGATAATTCGCTTGTTAGCAGTTGTATAGCTATTGATTAGAAGAAGGAATACGCAGCAGGTGTAGTATTTCTCAACCTCAGTCTGAACCTGAACCTTATCCTTCAGAGCCTGAGGGTTTGAACGTGCTAAAAACTACAAGCAAACCATTTGCAGGTTTTTAAATAATTCCATATCTTTGCGGCCTGATTTGTAAAACCATATATTTAAAAAGGTCGTATGCATCTGACAAAAGAAGAAAAACAAGAAATCTTTGCGAAGTACGGGAAGTCGAATTCTGATACTGGCTCACCAGAAAGCCAGATAGCATTATTTACCAACCGTATCGCGCATCTGACCGAACACCTGAAGGTACATAAAAAGGACTTCAGCACAGAACATGCTCTTAAAAAAATGGTAGGTCGACGTCGTCGTTTACTCGATTACCTCAAAGCAAAGGATATTGAAAAATACCGGAACTTGATTAAAGAGCTTAATATCCGTAAGTAGGTCAGAAGGAATAAAATTTGAAAGGCAATTCTCGTGGAGGATTGCCTTTCGTTTTTTGGCCCCTAAAAAGACCGGTTGTATCACTTCATGATAAAAAAATCCTTTATTGTAAGTGTTGAATCGTAGATATTGTCTATCTTTGGGGCTGACTAAGAGATTGTAAGAAAAATAGAGATTTAATTTATGATTAAGCCGATTGAAAAAAGTATCGACCTGGGAGATGGAAGGTCGATTGTCATTGAAACTGGAAAGTTGGCCAAACAGGCCGATGGATCGGTAGTTGTTAGAATGGGCAATACTTATTTGCTCGCAACAGTGGTTTCTGCCAGGGAAGCAAAACCCGATGTCGATTTTATGCCACTCTCCGTCGATTACAGAGAGAAATTTGCTGCCGCCGGCCGTTTTCCCGGTGGTTTCCAGAAAAGAGAGGCCCGTCCCTCAGACTACGAAATACTGGTCTCCCGGTTGGTTGACCGCGCATTGCGTCCGCTTTTCCCGGAAGACTATCATGCCGATACTTTCGTAAGTGTCAGTCTTATTTCTGCCGACAGTGAAAGTACACCCGATGCTTTAGCCGGCCTTGCTGCATCTGCAGCTCTTGCCGTGTCTGACATTCCATTCGGAGGTCCTATTTCCGAAGTAAGAGTCGCCCGTATCAACGGGGAACTTAAAATCAATCCCCCGGCATCTGAACTGAAAGAAGCCGATCTGGACCTTATCGTTGCAGCCTCGAAAGAGAATATTATGATGGTAGAAGGCGAAATGGATGAGGTTTCCGAAGCCGAGCTGCTCGAAGCTATGAAATTTGCACACGAAGCAATAAAAGTTCAGTGCGAGGCACAAATCGAGCTGGCAGAAATGGTCGGAGCGACCCAAAAGAGAGAATATTCTCACGAAGAGAACGATGAAGAATTGCGGCAAAAAGTGTGGGATGATACCTATGATAAAGCCAGGGAGGTTGCTCGTGCTGCTAATCCTAATAAGCAGGAGCGGACAGAAGCTTTCGATAAAATTGTCGAAGACTTTATTGAAAACAACTATAATTCCGAGGAGGACGAAATACCCGAAACACTTATTAAACGGTATTTCCATGATGTACAGAAAGAAGCCGTACGCAGGGTAATGCTCGATGAAAATGTTCGTCTCGACGGCCGTGCTATGGATGAAATCCGTCCAATATGGTGCGAGGTAGACTGTTTGCCTGGTCCGCATGGGGCTGCAATTTTTACCAGGGGAGAAACACAGTCGCTGACTACAGTTACCCTCGGATCAAAACTTGATGAAAAGATCGTGGATGATGTATTGGTGAAGGGTGTTGACAGGTTTTTGTTGCATTATAATTTTCCGCCTTTCTCCACTAACGATCCCAAACCTTACAGAGGTGTTGGTCGTCGAGAAATAGGCCACGGAAATCTTGCCCATCGTGCCCTGAAACGAATGATGCCTGACGAATTGCCTTATGTGGTTCGTGTCGTTTCCGATATCCTTGAATCAAACGGCTCTTCTTCAATGGCGACGGTTTGTGCCGGAACCATGGCGCTCATGGATGCCGGGATTCAGTTCAAAAAACCGGTTTCAGGAATCGCGATGGGGCTTATTACCGACAAAGACAGTGATAAGTATGTAGTGCTTTCGGATATTTTGGGTGATGAAGACCACCTGGGAGATATGGACTTTAAAGTAACCGGCACACGTGATGGCATTACTGCAACCCAGATGGATATTAAGGTAGACGGTTTATCTTATGAAGTGCTTGAAAAAGCACTGGATCAGGCACGCCGGGGTCGTTTGCACATTCTTGATAAGATTACTGAAACCATCAGTGAGCCAAGGGCAGATTACAAGCCTCACGCACCGCGCATTGTTTCAATTAAAATACCCAAGGAAATGATCGGTGCTGTTATTGGCCCCGGTGGTAAAATTATTCAGGAAATTCAGGCCGAAACCGATACCAGTATTGTTATCGACGAGGATGAAAATTATGGTACTGTAGATATTTCATCAAGTGACAAAGATGGAATCGATAAAGCCCTGGCTCGCATCCAGGCGATTGTTGCAGTGCCTGAAATCGGAAAAATTTACAGTGGTAAGGTGAAATCAATTGTTCCTTTTGGCGCTTTTGTTGAGATTCTTCCCGGTAAAGACGGATTATTGCACATCTCAGAAATAGAATGGAGACGGCTCGAAAAAGTGGAGGATGTTCTCAAAGAAGGACAAATGGTTGATGTTAAACTGATTGATGTTGACGAACGTTCAGGAAAGCTTAAACTTTCGAGGAAAGTATTGCTGCCAAAGCCTGAAAGAAAATAGTGAATTTCCGAATTACGGATGAGTGTGATATAAAAGGCATATTTTTGTCAAAATCAAAGCGTTTTAAATTTTTGTACCGGAGTTAACTCGTTGTTAATGAGAATGCAAAGAATTAAAACAACAATGAGTTTGGCAACAAAGATGCTTTTTAGACCGGACTCACGGATGTTTTTTATTATATTTAATCCCCGCAACGGTATTTATATGTACCGGTGGGGATTTTGTTTTTTAAGCTGTTTTGCCTAACTTACCTCATTGTGTTGGGGATATGCTCCAGGAAAAGCTTTCAGGGAGTGAACCCGTTAATGTTTAAGTTTAGGACTATCTCATTTTTTGTAATTCATATAATAAATTGCAGTTATGGGGCGTTACAGAACCATTCAGCAGTGGTACGAAATACTTAGCAGCAGACTAAAAGGGGCACCCAGAGAAAGCATCAGGTTTTATAGCCTGGAAGCGTTTCCGCGATTGATGCATCATCTGGAAGCAAATAAATCTGAGTGCTCATTATGTGCTCAGCATTTCGACGAACTTGATAAGATGAGTCTTGAATTGGGACAATGGATGAAAACCGATGCCCCTGAAATGGTTAAATTTCAGGCTGAACTGGAAGAAAGTGTGCGGCATTTGAGAACCGAACATAAAGTATTCCCTAAAGGTCTCTGGTTATCCCGTTTTGTTCTGATGGGTATTTTGGTTGGGATTCTTGGAGCACTCTTAACTATTGTTGTTGCCGCCGGTGTCGTAATTGGCGGTGTTTTGTTTACGGGAGCTTTTATTGGGATGCTCGTTGGCTGGATTGCAGGGAAAAACAAAGAACGAAAGATCAAAAAGCAGAACAGATTGTATTGATAGTTCAAATATTAAAATTTGAAAAAATGAGACACCTGATTTTTTACCTGCTATTGTTTGCTATGGCAACATTCTTTTCCTGTAATAAGGGGCCCGGAAAACCCGATTACCCCGAAACCAAAAAGGTTGACACCGTTGATGTTTATTTTGGTAACGAAGTGGCAGACCCTTATCGCTGGCTCGAAGACGACCAGTCCGAGGAGACCGGAAAATGGGTTGAAGCACAGGTAGAAGTTACCAATAATTACCTCGAAAAAATTCCTTTTCGTGATAAGATCGAGGAACGGCTAAAAGAGGTCTGGAATTATGAAAAACAGGGAACACCCTTAAGAAAAGGTAAATACTGGTTTTATTCAAAAAATGACGGACTTCAGAATCAATCGGTTGTTTATGTTAAGGAAGGACGCGACGGTGAAGAAAGAGTGTTACTCGATCCTAACAAACTATCGGAAGACGGGACCGTTGCTTTGGCCGATTACACCATCTCTGAAAACGGGAAGTATATGGCCTATGCCATTTCGAGAGGCGGTTCTGACTGGCGGGAGATTTATATTAAAGATGTTGCCACTGGTGAAGACCTTGATGATCAATTGAAATGGGTTAAATTTTCGGGTATTTCATGGCTCGGTGAAGACGGTTTTTATTACAGCCGCTATGATGAACCCGAAAAAGGCGAAGAGCTAACCAATGTAAATGAATTTCAACAGGTGTTTTATCACAAGATTGGCGACAACCAAAATGATGATGAACTGATATTTAAGGACAATGAGAATCCGCTCCGTAATTACGGTGCCGAAGTTGACGATGATGATGAGCATATTATTTTGTACGGGAGTAGTGGTACTAATAATAACTCTTTGATGATAAAGAAAATAGGTGATGATAACTGGCTTGTGGCCGATACTACTTATGAAAATAATTCGCATTATATTGGAACCGTTAACGGCAAATACTGGATTCTGACTGATTATGAGGCCCCACGCTACCGCATCATGGCTTTAGACCCTCAGAATCCTCATATAGATAGCTGGAAAGAGGTGATACCTGAAACCGGGAACGTACTGAACGGCGTTTCACTTTCCAAATCCTATGCAATACTCCATTATATGATTGATGCCGAGTCCTGTCTGTTTGTATATAATCTGGCAGGGAAAAAGGAGTATGAGATTGAATTGCCAGGTCATGGATCGGTTGGTTCAATCCAGACCATCCCTGATGACGATCAGGCCTTTTATTCATACAACTCCTATAACATACCGGGACAAATTATTAATCTGAATCTCGAAAACCGCGAAAAGGAGGTTATTTTCGAACCTGATGTTGATTTCAATGGTGAGAATTATGTCACCAAACTGGTGTTTGTGGAAGCTGATGATGGCGCTCAGATACCTTTACATATTGTTCACAAGAAAGGAATAGAGTTGGACGGGAATAATCCCCTAATGCTTTACGGTTATGGTGGATTTAATATTGTTTATCAGCCTGGTTTCCAGATCAGCCTGGTTCCCTGGCTCGAAAGCGGAGGCGTTTATGTCAATGCTCATATCAGGGGTGGAGGAGAATATGGAGAAGAATGGCATCAGGCCGGCACCAGAATGAACAAGCAAAGAGTTTTTGATGATTTTATATTGGCAGCAGAAAAACTGATTGAGATGGGTTATACCAATCCGGATAAAATTGCCATCAGAGGCGGCTCAAATGGTGGACTCCTGCTTGGTGCCGTTGTTAATCAGCGACCCGATCTTTTTGCCGTCTCACTCCCGGCGGTAGGTGTCATGGATATGTTGCGGTACCATAAGTTTACCATAGGATGGGCATGGGCAAGCGATTATGGAAGGAGCGACGAGAGTGAGGAAATGTTCAGATATCTTTATTCTTATTCTCCATTGCATAATATTAAGTCGGGTGTTGATTATCCTGCCACACTCGTATTCACAGCCGATCATGACGACCGTGTGGTACCTGCTCATTCGTTTAAGTACATCGCTACCCTGCAGGAAAAATATAAGGGAGATAATCCTGTGCTCATACGAATAGAGACAAAGGCCGGTCATGGAGCAGGAAAGCCCGTTTCAAAAACAATCGAAGAACTTACCGATATGTATGCGTTTACATTCTATAATCTGGGTATTGAGCCAAAGTATTAATAGCCGCAGAGCGGCGACAGAACGGTAAATTATGTAATCAAAAAATAAAAAGCTGCAGAGCTGCGACAGATACTATTTAGTGTCTGTCCATAAAGTACCATTTGCTGTGTTATGCTTGCCGCCAAAATCCTCATTTACGATTAGTAAACTCCGGTTTTGGCGGCTTCGCAGGCCTTGCAACTGGCACTTTCTGAACAGACACATGACCAGAAACAAGTTTTGCGTAATTTATAGACAAGCACTATTTAGCCATTTTGAGATAACTAATTCTGAATTAGTAAATTATTTTTTGGGAGTCTGATAAAAAATATTTATTTTGATAGCTGTTTTTGGGAACAGATGCTTGATTCCTGGAAAAATCGATACTAAAAAAGGTAGTTAAACTGCTTTTTATACTTGATAAAGTTCAACGATTGCCTATATTTGCATTAAAACATAGGCAATGAGTTTTATTTATTAAAAACATTCCTAAATTTGTATAGAAGATAGGATTTATTCAAGAACAAATAATTCGGTTAACATTATGAAAAGAACAAGGATTAATCTTTTTGCAACTGTAGCACTTGCCGCACTGCTGGCGAGTTGCTCTGGCCTGGATAAGATGAAAGACAATGCACCTGATGTGAATTATACTGTGACTCCGGAAGTGCTTGAAGCACACGGCGGTCAGGTTCCTGTTACCATTAAGGTGCAAATTCCGGGCGGATATTTTGATAAAAAAACCGAGATCGAAGCCACACCGGTTTTGGTTTATGAAGGCGGAGAAACAGCCTATGCGCCGTACCATCTTCAGGGAGAGAGCGTTGATGGCAATGCTAAAGTGATTTCTTATGCCAATGGTGGTCAATTTACCTATGAAGGTACTGTTGACTACAATGAGAACATGCGCGTTTCCGACCTGGTTGTTCGCATTACTGCAACCCGCGGAGGCACTTCTCTCGATTTTGAACCTGTAAAGATTGCAGAAGGTGTTATAGCAACTTCTCAACTTTTGGGTAAAAAGGGTGCTATGCCCAGTGTTGGAGAAGACAACTTTCAGCGCATTACTCCGGAGACCGGTGAAGCTGACATTCATTATGTAATTCAGCGTTCTAACGTTCGCCGCTCTGAACTGACAAAAGAGGATGTTAAAACCCTTGAGGAGTTTATAGCTGCAGCCAACGAAGCAGAGAACAAAGAGTTCAAAGGAGCTAATATCTCAGCTTATGCTTCACCCGACGGCCCGCTTGATCTTAACACCCGTTTGGCAGAAGAGCGTCAGAATTCGGCCAAAGATTATCTCGAGGGTGTCTTTGATAAAGAAGAGGTTGAAGCTGCTTCGGAAGAGGATTTCTATGAATTGAGAAACACGCCTGAAGATTGGGAAGGTTTTAAAGAACTCGTTCAAAACAGCGATATTGAAGAAAAAGATTTGATCCTGCGTGTTCTTTCTACTTACAGCGATCCCGAAGTTCGTGAGAAAGAGATCAAAAACATGGCTGCGACTTATGAGGTTTTGGCCGAAAAAATTCTTCCTGAACTTCGTCGTTCGGTAATGAAGGTTAACGTAGAGGTTATTGGTAAATCCGATGATGAAATATCTGAATTGGCTATCGACTCACCATCCGAATTGAATCTGGAAGAACTGCTTTATGCAGCTACGCTTACCGACGATTTAGAAGAACAACTGAGTATCTATAAGGCAGCCCTGGCTGAACATCCCAACTGCTGGAGAGCTCAAAACAATATCGGGGTTGTGCTTTACCGTCAGGGTGATATCGAAGGCGCCAAAGTTGCCTTTGAGAAAGCCAACGAAATGAAGGCCAATCAGCCTGAGGTTTTGAATAACCTTGGAGTTATTGCTCTTCAGGAAGATGACCTTGAAGCTGCTAAAGAATATTTCGATTCAGCTGCCGGTGCCGGTGCCGCTCTTGATAACAACCTGGGTGTATTGGCCATATATAATGGCAACTACGACGAGGCTGTTCGTTATTTCGGAAATGCAACCAATTGCA
The DNA here is from genome assembly GCF_000250735.1 of Anaerophaga thermohalophila str. Valhall. GTDB lineage: Bacteria > Bacteroidota > Bacteroidia > Bacteroidales > Marinilabiliaceae > Anaerophaga > Anaerophaga thermohalophila_A. Next base: position 10,566 of record NZ_AHZV01000203.1, on the reverse strand, counting down.
ATGCTGCTTTGGCTAAATTGCTAAATGGTAATTATGATGCTGCCCTGGCTACATTGAATGCCATTGAAGCCGAAGTTGGCCTCAAGCACTATCTGAAAGCAATTATTGGTGCACGTCAAAATGATACCGATATGTTTTTCGATGAGCTTGCAAAAGCAGTGGAACTTGACAGCAGTCTTAAAGAAGTTGCAGCTACCGATATGGAGTTCGGTCGTTACTTCGAAGATGCTTCATTCAAAGAAATTGTTCAGTAACATTTTCTTAGGATATTAAAAAAAGGGGTAGTGCTGATGCACTGCCCCTTTTTCTTTCTCGTTAATCAGAAAGTAGTCGTCTGCCGGCTAATTCCCATAAAACAATTCCAGCCGAAACAGAAACATTAAACGAATGTTTGGTGCCGAACTGCGGAATTTCCAAACACATATCGCATTCGTCAATTACTTTCTGATCTACACCTTTAACTTCATTTCCAAAAAATACGGCATATTTTTTTGTCATATCAGGCTCGAATGCCGGCAAATTTATGCTTCCTTCCGTTTGTTCAATGCCTATAAGTAAAAATCCTTCCCTTTTCAACTTTTTTACTGCATCTGTTGTTTTATTAAAATAATGCCATTCAACAGATTCTTCTGCGCCAAGAGCAGTTTTATGAATCTCTTTATGTGGCGGAGTGGCTGTGATGCCACACAGAAAAATCGAGCGGATACGAAAAGCATCCGAAGTTCTGAATATGCTGCCCACATTATGCAGGCTCCGAATATTGTCGAGTACCACAATGATGGGGGTTTTTGGTACATTTTTGAATTCTTTGACCGATATGCGGCCCAATTCGTGCAGTTTTAGTTTGCGCATGTATTACTTATTTTCGAATTGGCGCAAAATTAGTGAAAGATATTGTGATTAGTAAATTAGGTGATGCCACCAATAACTTAATCAGTGTCTGTCCATAAAGTACCATTTGCTGTGCTACGCTCGCCGCCAAAATACTCATTTACGAGTAGTAAACTGCGTTTTTGGCGGCTTCGCAGGCCTTGTAAATGACACTTTCTGAACAGACACATGATAAGTAGGAAACTTTCCCTACTTTAATAGACAGGCACTAAGTAAATTATATACTAATGAAACGAGCATGACAAGGTTTGTTACAATAAGAACATATATAAGTTCTTGCAAGCGAGTTCCATTCGACCTTAATAAATAAATTTTATACGAATGAATATTCATGAATATCAGGCCAAGGCCATTCTAAAACAAAACGGAGTACAAATTCAGGAGGGGATATTAGCTCATAGTCCCAAAGAGGCAGTTAAAGCTGCCCGGCAGTTACAGGAACAGACCGGTACCGGTTGGTGGGTTTTGAAAGCCCAGATTCATGCTGGAGGTCGTGGTAAAGGCGGAGGAGTAAAACTGGCCAAAAGCATTGAGGATGTGGAAAAACTTTCATCAGAGATGATCGGAATGCAACTGGTAACGCATCAAACCGGTAAAGAAGGGAAAAAAGTCCGGAAAATTCTGGTGGCCCAGGATGTCTATTACCCCGGGCCGGTAAAAAAAGAAGAGTATTATATGAGTGTTTTGCTGAACCGGAAAACCGGTCGTGATACTATTATGTATTCGCCTGAGGGGGGTATGGATATCGAAGAAGTGGCAGATAAAACTCCTGAACTTATTTTCAAAGAAGAGATTGACCCCGGAGTCGGGTTACTTCCTTTTCAGGCCAGAAAGATCGCTTTCAATCTTGGTCTTTCGGGCAATGTTTTTAAGGAGATGACAAGGTTCGTGACATCTCTTTACAGGGCATATCGAGGGGTTGATGCTTCGCTGTTTGAAATTAATCCGGTACTCAAGACTACGGATGAAAAAATCCTGGCTGTTGATGCAAAAGTGAAACTGGATGATAATGCCCTTTTCAGGCACGCTGAGCTGGCCGAAATGCGGGATGTGGAAGAGGAGGATGCTGCTGAAGTAGAAGCCGGCAAGCACAATCTTAATTTTGTCAAGCTTGACGGTAATGTAGGATGTATGGTCAATGGTGCCGGCCTCGCTATGGCTACAATGGATATTATTAAGCTTTCGGGAGGCGAACCTGCCAACTTTCTGGATGTTGGCGGTGGGGCGAACGCCGAAACAGTTGAAGCCGGACTAAAGATTATCCTTAATGATCCCTCGGTAAAGGCCGTTTTAATCAATATTTTTGGCGGAATAGTCCGCTGCGACAGGGTGGCATCAGGTGTAGTAGAAGCCTACAAAAAATTAGGGAATATAGATGTCCCTGTTATTGTCAGGCTTCAGGGCACTAATGCAGAACAGGGCAAACAGGTCATTGACGATTCGGGACTGAAAGTACGATCGGCTATAACCCTGCAGGAGGCAGCAGCGATTGTTAAAGAAGTGGTATAACAAATCTCAAAAGGGATTTTGAGATTTACCAGTCTACTTTTTTTCTGCGTACGGGCATGGTCATGCATCGTGCCCCTCCACCGCCACGGGGGAGCTCTGATCCTTCAATGGTGACAACAAATTTATCGTAGTTGTCGAGATTTATTTTTTCGTTAATTACATCTCTTGCTTTGATAACAGAGTAACCTTCTTTCTGGAGGGCCTCAAGGGTATGCACATTGCGGGCATATCCCATTAGTTTGCCCGGGGCAATTGCAAAAAAATTGGCCCCGCTATGCCATTGTTCACGTTCCTGCTGCCACAAATCGTCACCCCCACAGGGAACAGGCTTCAGTTTCATACCCAACCGTTCAAGGCATTGGAGCAGACCGCTTTGCCTCGAAATACTAACCACCTGACCGTTTTCAATGGTCATCAGTATGGTTGCGTAGTTGTTTTCATGTCCGATCATCGGTTCATAAACCAGACAGGTTTCCTTATCGAGAAGGGTAAAGACCATATCTAAATGGATGAACGATTCCGGTGCTTCGGGTAATTGCTGTACGACAATATGTTTTTTACCATTGTGTTTTTTCAGATGGTCTGTTAAGAAGTCGATCCCCTGTGTTGATGTTCTGGCGCCGTTTCCGATAATGAGTATGTCTTCTCTGGCAATGAGTATGTCTCCACCCTCAATATGGGTTTCTTCTCCCACGTGCCACGTGCTCATGGGGTTAATGGTGCTGGTTTTGAAGTGAGGAGAATAGGTGAAAATGGCATCCATAATAATGGACTCACGCTCTCTGACTTTATTAGCCATTTTAGAGATCATCACATCGTTGAAAACCGTTACCGATGCATCACGGGTAAAAAAGAAATTATGGAGCGGCCGGAGTGCATATCTTTCATCAGATAGAAATGTAGTCAGTGAATCACGCTTCAGGGCAACTCCTTCAATAAGTTGAGACGCCAGTTCTTTATGATCAAGTGCAAGAAGGTCTTCTTTTATGTTGAGGACACCTTCGTGCGTACAGATTCGTTCTACCAGTGAAGTTTTAATGTCTTTGTCTTCCAGTATTTCTGTCAGCAAATCTTTTACCTGGAAAGTTTTTGTCAGCTTTTCCAATACTGCACTTAGCTGAAAGTATTCCTCTTTTGCTACAGGGAGGTTCAAAATGTCACTATAAAGAGCTCTTTCGGCATTTCCCGGTGTCATGTTTTCCACTTCGGGGCCGGGGGTATGCAGGATAACAGCTTCAATTTCTCCTATTTCTGAAGTAATGTGAGGGATGATCGGTGAACTCATAAAGGTTGTTTTTTGTGTTCTTTAAGGTATTCGTTTCAAGGTGCAATTTAGTAATTGTTTCAGAGATAAAATGTGATTTTTGTTCACTCTTCAAAGAACGGGGACACAACATCTGTCTTACATCTTTTATCAGTGATCTGCTGCTGAATGACCGTTTTCCCCAAAAAAAGAGGCTGCTTTTATTCGGCAGCCCCTTTTTGAAAATATATGGAATAATTAATTGTCAAACGTCTGAAATAAATTAGAATGTCAACAATCAGATACTATCTGTTTCAACTACTTTCCCCAGAATGTCAGAATAGGGAATCAGTAAATAATTTTTTCCTTCAAATTCGAGTTCTGATCCCGAAAACTCTTTGTAGAGCACCGTATCACCAACAGCGATTTCTGGATTTTCGATGTTGCTGATACCTGCTACTTTGCCAGTCTTTTCTTTACTTTTGGCACTGTCGGGAATAATAATTCCCGATGCTGTTTTCTGCTCGGCATTGTCTTCTGTCAATTCCAGCAGAACATTCTGATTAATAGGTTGTAACTCTTTCATCTTTTATTTAAAATTTGGTTGTTAGACAATAAAAATTTGTTATCCTTTAATTCCCAGAAGGGTGTTTATCCTGTTGCGGTCGAAGCCAACCACCACCTGTCCGTCAATCAGACTTTGCGGAACCCCTTGTTGTCCGCTGCGTTTAACCATTTCGGTTGCTGCTTTTTCATCTTTTGTGACGTCTATTTCTCTGAAATTGATGCGATTGTTCTTCAGGTAGTCTTTTAACGTGCGACACCATGAACATGTCGGTGTTGTGTATATAATTACCTGCTTTTGCTTTTTGCCGTCTTCGGTTCCGGTAGTTACCGACGAAGGTTTGAAAAAACTTTCCAATGCTCCCGGTTGATGACAACCTTTAAGACGTCGCCCGGGTTCACCCGATTTGAATTCTATAATGACAGGTGCAGTGGTAATTTCGTACGCCGGGTGAACATCACGTACTTCTGCGACGTTTACTGAAAATACCGGGGTTTTTATGGTTCCGTTGGCAAGTGATTCGAGATTTGCAAGTGCACAATCGCTTTGTTGAGCCCCCTTTTTGTAAACGAAAAGGAATGAGTCGGGATACTTGCTAAGTTTATCCCTGAATTCCTGCAATGATGATATTGACTGATGTTTCATCCGTATAAAATTTAGTTATTAAGGTCGGATGGAACTCGCGATTTCTTTATACATGCCCTTTTGTGGCAGGTTTCTTTGTAAACAAAGCGGCAAAGCCGAAGGAGAAATCTAAGCTCCATGCTCGTTTTATTAGATATAATTTAGTGTCTGTCCATAAAGTACCATTTGCTGTGTTACGCTCGCCGCCAAAATACTCATTTACTAAGGTAAACTCCGTTTTTGGCGGCTTCGCAAGCCTTGCAACCGGCACTTTCTGAACAGACACACATATTGTAAAAATTTTTGCAAGTTTATAGACACGCACAATTTACTTTAGTTATTGGCCTAATGGAACTCGCATGATTGGGGTTTATACATGTTCTCTTGCGACAAACCTTATCATGCTATTTCATTTTACATTTAATAAGTTGTTACAGCTGTTAGAATTGTTAACATTGTTAAGTTGTCAAATTATTAAGTTGTTGGGATTTTATAGGTTATTGTGCATCATCTAACAATTCTAACAATCTAACAGTCCTAACAATCTAACAATCCTAACAATCTTAACACTCTAATATGGCAACCTTTACCATGTTGGTTTCATCTTACATCTTAATATCTAAAAATCTAATGATCTGTTATTACAATTCTTGCCATGCACATTCCATCTATTGGCTATACATGTAAATATTTAAAAATATACATTCATCAATAAAACAGAAATAATGCCAGATTTGTCAGGTTGTCAAAATGACAGTATCGGTGTCATAAGAGATGGTCAAAATTTTTGATAACTTGCGTTAGTGGACAGACACAACTTAAAGTATTTTTCAAATAAACAAAAAAAGAGATGAGTGGAAAATTTATAGGAGCCCATGTGAGCGCTGCCGGCGGAGTAGAGAATGCCCCGGTGAATGCTTCTGAAATAGGAGCCAACGCTTTCGCTTTGTTTACCAGGAATCAGAGGCAATGGAAGGCGAAACCGTTAACGGAGGATAGTATTGAAAAATTCAAGAAGAATTGTAAGGAGCTTGGTTTTTCGTCTTCGCATATTTTGCCGCACGATAGTTACCTGATAAATCTGGGTCATCCCGAAGAGGCAGGCCTAAAAAAATCGCGCGATGCCTTTCTGGATGAAATGCAAAGGTGTGAGCAACTCGGGCTGAAATTGCTTAACTTTCACCCTGGAAGTCATTTGAACAAAATTTCTGAAGACGATTGTCTGAAAAGGGTCGCTGAATCAATTAATATAACATTATCGAAAACAAGCGGCGTAACTGCTGTTATTGAAAACACGGCAGGGCAGGGCTCCAACGTCGGTTACAGGTTCGAACATCTGGCTCGCATCATTGAGTTAACAGAGGATCGTACGCGAGTAGGCGTTTGCATCGACACCTGTCATGGATGGGCTGCCGGATATGATTTTTTGACAGATGATGGTTATGAAAAAACCTGGAATGACTTTGAGAAGATTATTGGGATCGAAATGCTGAAAGGCATTCATTTAAACGATGCTAAAAAAGAGCTCGGGAGTAAAGTGGATCGTCATGCCAGTTTGGGCGAAGGTAAGATGAAAGACGTTACTTTTTCAAGAATGATGAAGGATAGCCGCTTTGATGATGTGCCTATTATTCTGGAGACACCTCAGCCGGAATTATGGCCCAAAGAAATTGAATGGTTAAGAAATGAAGCGACAAAATAGTTAGTGTCAGTCCATAAAGTAGGAAAAGTTTCCTACTTATCATGTTTCCGTTCATAAAGTGTCATTTACAAGGCTTGCGAAGTCCGAAAACAGGGAGTTTACTCATCGTAAATGAGTAATTTTCGGACGAGCGTAACACAGTAAATGTCACTTTATGGACGGAAACTAATTAAGGTAAGCTTTTTGCATGGAAATATAACGGTTTAAAGCGTTTAGGAAGTTTATGAGCGTACTCCGGCAGATAATTTTAGGGGGATTGATAGTTGTTTTCTCCGTTTCCGGTCTGGTTGCACAAAATGTTAAAAAGGCAAATATGGCCGGCCAGGAGGTATATATGCTTGAATCGAAAGTTGAGGGTACAGATACCATCCCCCATATTATGTTGTCTGAAGTGAAGATTGTACCGGAGTGGAGATTCAGGAGTAAGCGTGAACGAAGGGTTTACAACCGGCTGGTAAAAAATATTAAAGTAACCCTTCCCTATGCCAGAGTTGCGGCAAGAAAACTGGAAGTGATCAATGCCGAACTGGCACATATAGAAGGTGATAAAGCCAGGAAGGAATATCTTAAGGAAGCCGAAAAAAGACTTTTTAATGAGTTCGAACAACCGTTGCGAAAATTGACTTTTTCGCAGGGTCGCATGTTGATAAAGCTCATCGACCGTGAAACCGGTGAAACCAGCTACAACCTGATAAAGGAATACAAAGGCGGGTTTTCGGCATTTTTCTGGCAGTCGGTGGCGCGTTTGTTCGGATCAAATCTGAAAGAAGAATATGATGCCGAGCGTGAAGACCGTATGATAGAACACATTATTATTCTTATTGATAACGGAATGTTGTAGAAAGGGTTTTTGCAAAAACATATAGTATGAGCAAAATAAGGACTTTCGTTGCCATTCCCGTAGTAGGTTTAACTATTCTGGAAAGTTGGATGGATGAACTTAAACAAATGAAAATTCCCGGAAAAATTAAATGGAATGAAAAGCATCTGTGGCATTTGACGCTTAAATTTATCGGGAATATTGAACAGCGCGAAATAAATATCCTGCGTCAATCATTGAAAGGGGTTTTCAGTGATGTTCAGCAGGGTGAAATCGTCGTGAACGGGACAGGTGTTTTCGGAACCATGGAAAAGCCCAGGGTCATTTGGGCAGGAATTGATGTTGATGACTGGCTTCTTGCTCTGAGGCAGAAAACAGGGCAAGGGGTGTCTGTTATCGATACTCCCGGTGACGATTGTCCTTTCAATCCACATTTGACAATTGGCAGAGTGAAATATTTAAAACAGCCGGAAATTTTGAAGGAAGAAGTGGAAAAGAAAAAGAATACCGATTGGGGTATAATTCCCGTAACGCGAATTGTGCTTTATGAAAGTAAATTAACATCGGAAGGTCCGGTGTATTCCGAAATTGAAAGTTTTGATCTCAGTGAAACATAGTATATCAGCCGTTTCTTGCCGTCCATAAACACCGTGATTTTGTTGTAACAGTTTTTTTCTCAGATTTTAATTTTTCCGCCAGGGGGAAGAGAATACGAATAGCCGGGAAAAACAGAAGAAGAATCTGAATAAAGACTGTAATGCTTTTGAAACGAGCCCCGATTACTCCCTTATAATATCGAGGCAGGCAGGGACGAGTTGCATTAGGCCTTAAAAATCAATTTTTAGAAAAAGAATGGATACTTTTACCCAAAAGTATCCATTCTTTTTCTAAAAAGTATCCATTCTTTTACCCAAAAGTATCCATTCTTTTACCCAAAAGTATCGATACTTTTACCCAAAAGAATAGATTAATTAGTGTCTGTCCATAAAGTACCATTTGCTGTGTTACGCTCGCCTTCTCAGCCTAAGCCTCAACCTTAACCTCAATTGGTAATTGGTAATTGGTAATTGATAATTAATCTGTGGCGCTCGGCTATGCCGCTTGCTTGCAAGAATCTGTGGTGCATTCTCAACCTTAGTCTAAGCCTCAACCTCAATCTTAGCCTTAGCCTCAATTGATCATTGCTCATTGAAAAAGATGCTTCGTCTTCAACGTTGTGTATATATTCTGAAATCCCAGGGTTGTAGTAAAACGCCTTTTGCAGGAAGAGTCACTTCCTTTCCTGAAAACAATTCGGTAAAGGTGCCCTCGGGGCCTTCTACCATAAATACGCTTTCCGAGCTGTCGGAAAAATTAAAGACAGCAACAATCTGATTGTTTTCTTTTTCGCGTGAAAATGCAAAAAGTGTTTCCGGGGAATTGGTTTTGAGTATCTTCATTTCCCCGCCGGCGGTGCCATTCCAGAGTGCGGGATTATTGGCTTTTAATGCTGTCAGTGTTTGATAGAAGGGCGTCATTTCAGATTCTTTCCATTCAATCCTGTCTTTTTCAAAAAATGCCAGGCTTTTGCTCAGACCGGCTTCTTGTCCTGAATAAATAAGCGGCATACCTTCCACCGTGAATGTGAGTGCTGCCATTGTTTTTACGGCATCGTCCAGGCGGTCAAAAACGGTTCCGTTCCAGCTGTTTTCGTCGTGGTTCGATGTAAATTGCATCGGGTACGCGCCATGAGGATAAAGCGTATCTGTTTTTTGAAAATATTGCGCCACATCAAGCGCATTTTTCTCACCTTTTGCCAATGCGTTCATGATGTGATGAAACTCCCAGCCGTAGTTGGCATTAAAGGCATATTCAAGCAACTCCGTTTCAGCTTCATCTTCAGCGAGCATCCAGACGGGTTTGATCTTTTCGAGCTCTTCTCGGGCTGTCTCCCAGAAATCGACAGGTACCTTCCCGGCAACATCGCAACGATAACCGTCAATATCTGCTTCACGAACCCAGAATTTCAGGGCCTCGGTCATTGCTTCCCTGAGTTCCTGATTGTCATAATTGAGATCGGCAACATCCGACCAGTCCGGTTCCGGGGCCATAATTTCTCCCTCATCATTTGTGGTGTACCATTCGGGATGTTCGGAAATCCATGGATGATCCCAGGCAGTATGGTTAGCAACCCAGTCAAGTACCAGGTGCATATCCATTTCATGTACTTTATCAACCAGTGATTTGAAATCTTCGAAAGTGCCAAACTCCGGGTTGATGGCTTTATAATCCTTAATGGAATAGTATGATCCCAAAGTTCCTTTCCGGTTCTTTTCTCCGATTGGATGAACAGGCATCAGCCAGAGTATATCCACTCCGAGTTCTTTGAGCCGGGGTAAATGACTGGAGAAAGCATTAAATGTTCCTTCTTCGGTATATTGACGGATATTAACCTCATAAATAACAGCATCTTTACTCCATTCAGGAACCGGGGCATTGCTGATGTATTGCGCTTCGGATGATTGTTGATCTTTTTGCCGGCCGTCCTGACAGGCCGATAGAAGAAAGATAGCTGCCAGAAATAGTGCAAGAAATTTTAATTTTTTCATAATAACTGTATTATCAATAGTTTATTAATTTTTTGAGATGAATTTTAACCTGCTTTATTCATAAGTTTTCGTCATGAGATGTTCAAATATCAAAAAACGCAAGCAACTGCAGACAAATTTGATGCAGGAAATGTTCTTTTTGGCATCGCCCCAAAAGAACCAAAAAAGTATAGTCCGCTTAAACCTGTCTCCCCGCGAAAGCCAAAATTTCCGGCCATTGCGCAAGGCCATGAAAGTCGCTATACCGTACTCATACAATAAAACAACATCTAATATACTGAATTTCCCCTGCACTACCAGGTGCAGGGGAATAATTCAAAATTTGGGATTTTTAAAGAAAAACCTGAAATGAATGACTGGCTTTTCGGAAGGAATAAATGCAGCGGACAACGATGTTCCGCTACCTGTTTCCCGGAACAGACACATGATAAGTAAAAAACTATCCCTGCTTTATAGGCAAGCGCTAATTGAATATATATTGATGAGTCCGGCCTAAAAAGCATCTTTGTCGCTAAACTCTGTGTTGTTTTAAGTTTTTGCATCCTCATTAACAACGAGTTAACTCCGGTACAAAAATTTAAAACGCCTTGATTTTGACAAAAATATGCTTTTTATACCGCACTC
>NZ_AHZV01000204.1 GCF_000250735.1 Anaerophaga thermohalophila str. Valhall | reverse complement strand
TTTTTTATACTCATATCTGGCCGGTTTGGCTTTTGAGAATGAACAATTCCGGATGTCCTCGATGCACTATAAAAGCGCTTTTGAGTTGTTATTAAAATCTCTTGAGCGTAAAACGCAAAAGCAGATACTTGAACTTGAAAAAAAGTAATGACCTGTCTCAGGCACGGGTTGAGACATTAAAGCAGCGGGAGAGGTATCAGAGACTGGTGTTTATTGGTATTGTTTTAGCTATTGTTGTTATTTTTGTGTTCCTTATTTATTATCAGAATTTGAGGAAAAGCCGGCTTGCTTTGGAAAACGAAAAACTTTTAAGGATTTCGGCAGAAAGAGAGATGGAAAGTAATATTCGTGATAATCAACAAAAGAAACATTTGCTGGGACTTTACCAGATAATTACTAAAAGGGAGAACAATACACAAAAACGTTTTGATGAATTGTCTCAGCGCTATGTAAAAGACAATCCTGAGATATATACTGATTTGCATGAAGAATTAAAAAGATTGAAAACCGAGTTTTTTGATTTGATGCATGAGTTAATTGATGATGAGGTTTTTTATACCCATTTAAATATCCCCGAATCAATAACTTTTACCGATTTGGAAAAAATGATTCTTTTTCTTTTGTATTTTAATATGCCAACATCTGAGATGACCAAAGTGCTTGGTGTTTCATCGAACAATTTGAGGGTCAGAAAATCGGTGATAAGAAAGAAACTATATTCTGTTGTCCGAGAAAACCCTGAAGTCGAAAATGCTATTACGCTATTAAGTGCGTCAACGGCAGAAGTATATGATAAGCCTGTTCAGGAAAAGTGACTGGACTCAAAACTTATTAAAATTGGCTGCAACCCGCGAGCAAGGATTTATACATACTCCTGTTCCTGAATAATCCCTGAATTTCCGGGGTTGGCAGGGGCAAGTTATTTTTCTCTTATTGCCTTTAGAAGGAAAATTTAATACATTGCATCCTTTGAGAAGCTAATGAGTTATATTATATGATTTGGGAATCATGGCATTAATGTTTTGTTTATCAAATTTTTGAACATGCACTCCATTTATCCCACCATCCTTTTTTCCTCTTCCATTCACCCCTGAAGCATTAAATTTTAAAATGTAAAATACTGATAATTAGTAAAAATCTATTCGATCAGGCATTAAATTTTTTGACCCTGCCTGAAAATCCTTGGTTATCATCGCCCGGCACATTTACTTTGAAGTATGGTTTTGACAACAGACAAAACAAAAAGTAAACAAACTAAAAAGTATGTGTTATGATGGCTAAAGGAACAAAAATCTGGGCGCTACTGTTTTTCTTCATTTTCTCTTTGTTCTCTTCTGTAGTTTTTGCTGAAGGAGACGATGAAGAGGAGCCTTCAGAAAGCGATAAAGATAAAGTAGATCTTTTGCAAGTAAGAGATCTGGGAATGATGTCATTTTCCATTTCAAGGACGATGACTTCCAGCACTAATGAAATTGGTTATTTTACTGCGTATTATAATGATGAAGAGCTGACTCTGGAAGTTACCAATTATGAAGGACAGGTTTATGTTAGTATCATAGGGGGGTACAGCATAAATGAAGTCTTTGCGGTTGACGGCTTCGGAGTTTTTGATATTGACCTGAGCGGTTTGCAGCCGGGCACTTATGATCTTGAGATTGATGCCCAAAGCGTAACCTATGTAGGTAAATTATACATTGAGTAATTTTTTGAAACATTAGAAAAGGAAAATCAGAGTACTTAGCTTTTTCTTTCTTTAATCCTGGCCCTAAATTATTGAGAAGAGTTAACCCTTAATGCTGCAAAATCCTTTAATTCTTCCCTTACCCGGATGAATTGAGCGCTGTTCAATTTGACCAAAAAAGGCCCCCTTGTTTCAAGGGGGCTTTTTAATAGAAATGTAATTTTTGATGGACAAAGTGGTTGATAAAGGAAGCGATTTTTTGGTTTAAATTGGTTTTGTTATGTATGATCTTCGTTTAAAAAATATTTCTGTTATGGATACTAAATACAGTATTCATTACGATGAGACACAAAAGGTTGTTATTGAGAAGTATAGTGATAAAGTCTCACTGAACGATGTCATTTCATCCTGGGAAAAAATGATTAAAAGCAAATCTTTACCGGGAGAAGCTCGTGGTTTGGTGCTTGATTGCGGAAATGCACATCTGGATTTTCCTGCTTCTGAGCATCAAAAGATCGTTGAGTATTATCGAAAGAACATTGAATTTTTTGGTAAATATAAAATTGGGATTGTTGCAAATACCCCGCATAATATTGTAATTGTTATGCTTGTTGCTCAGGCTGATAACAGATATTATCTTCGTCCTTTTACCTCTTTAAAAGCTGCTATGGAATGGGCCGGCTGCTGAATTTCAGAAGATAGTTGCAGGCACACAGGCAGCTCCATAATTTTCTTATAACGTTTTTTAATCCTGTTAGAGCATCTCTTCGCTTAATACTTTATATTGAGCTGAGGAGATGTTTTTTTATTTGAGGGCACCTATCCGGGAAGTTATGCAGATTAGAAAAGAATGAACAAAGTTTGTTAGTAATTTGTTAATTCCTATAAAAATAATATGCAAATTTATTTTTTTGATAGTTGTGAATAAAGATATTTTGCGTTATATTTGCTTAAACCATATTGAATAAAAATGAATTGTTGAGACAAGCTTGACAAGAATTGTCATAATAGATCGGAAGATTTAAAGTATTCGAGAGGCAGGTGTTAGCCAGGCAGAAGCAAGGGCATGGAGCAGAGGGCATGGAGCCAGGAGCATGGTGGAAAGGTGAGAAGTTAAATTTTCGAGTACGATTGTATTTCGCAGTTAGTTGGGCTTTGGAATAGATGATTTATGAATAAGCAGGCTGGGATGTGTTATATATCGTATGATACTAAAATTTAAGTTTAAAACGAACGAAACAAAACAAGTCCAGATTACCCCGGACGAGTTCCATTAGGCTTTGAAAAATAGATTTTATACTAATGAAACGAGCATGACAAGGTTTGTCACTAAAGAACATGTATAACTTTCAATCATGCGAGTTCCATCAGACCAATAACTTAGACTAATTTTATACTGATGAAATTTTCGAAACGAGTACATTACGGTCTGGTTTTTTTAATGCAATTGCATTATGCATGGCCAGGTTACAAAACGGTTAAAGAAATGGCCCAATCCGACGGTCTGCCTCATAAATTTCTGGAAGGTATCGCTTCCGATTTTCGAAAGGAAGGCTATGTTGAGGTTAAAAGAGGGGCTTACGGAGGTTATCGGCTTGCAACACCTCTCAAAAAGATAACTCTTCTTCATGTATTACGATGTCTCGACCCGGAATGGGCGAGACAAAAAGACAATGATGGCCGGCAGGCACTTTCAGACAAACAGAGAACTGTAAGTAAATTTTTAAGTGAGTCATCTCTTTCGGTTGAGAAGATTTTTGGTGAAATAACTCTGGATAGTTTGCCGGCTTTACACTCAAAGGAGGATGCTTTATTATACTATATATAGATCAACAGTCCGTTAAACTTTTACAATACGTAGCAAACCAATTGCTTGTGGCTAAGATTGTATTTATTAAAATGCAGTATATAAAAGATTATATGAATCATCTTCAATAGATCGTTAGATTTTTAGATACAAGATGTAAGATAATTCATCAGTATAAATTATGTATAAGTTATTGGTCTGATGGAACTCGCATGCAAGCATTTATACATATTCTTGTTTGGAAACCGTGCCATGCTCGTTTCGTAAGGTGTTGACACAATGTATCTTAGCAAACAAACATTGATGGGTATAAACAATTGGTTTGCAGTGCATTGTAAAAGTTTAACAGAGTATTGATCTTATGTCTAACAAAAAACGCAAATCGTTTAAAATATGTTATTTGTGCAATATTGTCAACTTCTTGAATATGTCAGTACCTCTAAAGCATTGCTACTGACTACTGACTATTGACTAAAAACTACTGACTAAATTACTTATATCTAAAAATCTAACGATCTATTATAGATATTACAAAACAAAAAGGAATTATTATGAAAATAGCAAAAAACATGACAGAATTGGTGGGTAACACTCCGCTGGTTAAGATTAATAAGTTAACAGAAAACGCTTTAGCAGATGTAATTGCCAAGCTGGAGTCGTATAATCCTGCAGGTTCGGTAAAAGATCGTCCGGCCCTGAGTATGATTGAGGCTGCCGAAAAAGAGGGGCTTTTAGATAAAGATACCGTTATAATTGAACCTACAAGCGGAAATACCGGTGTTGGTCTGGCCCTGGTTGCTGCCGTAAAAGGGTATAAACTTGTTCTTACCATGCCTGAGAGTATGAGTATTGAACGCAGAAAATTGTTGAAGAAGTTTGGAGCAGAGCTTGTTCTTACTCCTGCTTCAGATGGAATGAAAGGGGCTATCTCTAAAGCGGAAGAGTTGTCAAAAACTTACACAAAGTCTTTTATTCCCCAACAGTTTAATAATAAGGCAAATCCTGATGCTCATTATCGGACAACCGCCGTTGAAATATTAAATGATACCGATGGAGATATTGATGTTTTTGTTGCGGGTGTCGGAACCGGTGGTACAATAACCGGAGTCGGGCATCATCTGAAAAAGAAGAAGCCGGGTGTTAAGATTGTGGCTGTGGAACCGGCAGCTTCGCCTGTGTTATCAGGAGGAGAACCCGGACCGCATAAAATTCAGGGAATCGGTGCCGGTTTTATACCTGATAACCTTGATGTTGATGTAATTGATGAAATTGTAACTGTCGAGAATGAAGATGCTATTCAGACCAGCAATGAGGCTGCCAAAACCGAAGGTATTCTTTGTGGTTATTCATCCGGAGCTGCCCTTTGGGCAGCTATTGAATTAGCCAAAAGAGAAGAATTCAAAGGGAAGAAAATTGTCGTATTACTCCCGGATACAGGGGAACGCTACCTGAGTACTTTTGAAATAAAGTAGTTTTTGTGGGTCAGTAAATGAAGAAAGGCGATTTGCTAACGGCGAATCGCCTTTCTTTATGACTGCCAGAACAGCAGAATGGCATATTTTTTGTAAAAGTTCGCAAATAAATGCAAACGGTTTAAAACTGATAAAATGCCCCGTCGCAATTTAAAAAGACCGGTGTTTTTTGTTTTCCTGTTTGCAACTTTCCAAACAGGTTTTTTACAATTATTTTTTTTGAATTCTTTGCACAGTTCTTTAAGCAATGCAGTAGGAACGGCATTTTTGAATTAATCGAAATTTTGGTTAATCGAATTGGTGTGTGATTTCATGATGTGAATATGCTGAAGTCAATTTGAACAGATTTTTTGAACACTCAATATTATTCACCAAAAAAAGAAAAGATGGAGGTCTGTTTTATGGAAAAAAATTACATTTATTCAGGAGATATCTTATCTCTTTTGGTTTTATGATTTTTTTCGGAGCAGGATTAACAGCCGGAAACGATATTGAACTTTACACACCTTATACTAATATTTCTGTTCCTCCCGGAGAAACCATTGAATATTCTATTGATGTTAAGAATTCCGGAGATAGTACCCGAACTGTAGATGTTTATGTAGCCGGGCTTGGAAAAGATTGGAATTACAATCTGAAAGCGGGCGGATATGCAATCAGGCAAATTTCTGTCTTGCCAGGAGAAAAGAAAGAAATTTCACTAACTGTGGATGTGCCTGTTAAGGTTAATAAAGGTCAACATTGGTTTAGAGTAGTGGCACGAAATTATGATGTGCTTCCGCTTGTTGTTGATGTTTCGGAACAGGGCACATTTAAGACGGAATTTACCTGTGACCAGGCAAATATTGAGGGGCACTCTGATGCCAATTTTACTTTTCAGACCAAGTTGAAAAACAGCACCGGGCAAAAGCAGGTATATTCACTTCACGCCAATGCTCCCCGGGGATGGGAAGTTATCTTTAAGCCCAATTACAAACAAGCAACGGCCGTTGAAGTGGGGCCCAATGTTACAGAAAATATTTCGATCGAAGTAGACCCACCATACAATGTTGAAGCAGGAACATACAAGATTCCCGTTAGGGCCGCCAACCGTTCAACATCTGCCGATTTGGAACTTGAAGTGGTGGTTTCGGGATCATACGATATTGAGCTGAGTACACCTTCGGGGCGCTTGAGTACAACCATTACTGCCGGACGTGAAAAAGATGTCGAACTTGTTGTAAAAAACACCGGTTCTTCGGCACTGGAAGATGTTGTTTTAAGGGCTAATAAACCCAAGAACTGGACGGTTGAATTTGAACCAGATACCATTGCTGTTATTGAACCGGGAGAAGAGGCAACTGCTCTTGCTACAATAAAAAGTGCCGACAAAGCCATTCCCGGCGACTATGTTACCAAAATAACAGCAAAGACTCTTGAAACCGAATCTACTGCATCTTTCAGGATTACGGTTAAAACGCCGTTACTTTGGGGATGGCTTGGGATTTTGATCATTTTGATTACCCTCGGAGTAATTTTTTATCTGTTTCGGAAATATGGTAGGAGGTAAACTATGGAAAATGTTATCGAAATAGAAGGTTTAACCAAAAAATATGGTCAATATAAAGCCGTCAACAATCTTGATTTGACTATAGAAAGAGGAGAAGTTTTTGGATTGTTGGGGCCTAATGGTGCAGGTAAGTCCACCACAATTCTGATGTTGCTGGGCCTTACCGAACCCGATGAAGGCAGTGCAAGAGTCTGTGGCATTGATCCCGTACAATTTCCTATTCGGGTTAAAAAAAAGGTGGGGTATTTGCCTGAGGATGTTGGTTTTTATGATGATCTTTCCGGTTTCGATAACCTTGTGTTTACTGCCCGGTTGAACAACATTCCGCAGGACATTGCTGAAATGAGGGCCCATGAACTTCTGGAAAAAGTGGGGCTCGAAAGAGAAAAAGACAAAATGGCAGGAAAATATTCCCGCGGAATGCGTCAAAGACTTGGTCTTGCAGATGTACTTATTAAAGAACCGGAAGTGATTATTCTGGACGAGCCTACTTTAGGTATTGACCCTGCCGGTGTCAAGGCTTTTCTGCAACTGATTGTTAAACTGAGCAGAGAAGATGGCATTACGGTTCTTTTTTCTTCCCATCATCTTTACCAGGTTCAGCAGGTGTGCGACAGGGTAGGTATCTTTGTGGAAGGTAAATTGCTTGCCAAGGGTAATATCGGGGAATTGTCAAGGCAACTATTTTCTTCGAATTCACACGTAATAGAAGGGGGTATAGAACCGTTGAATGGAAATTCGTCAAAAGCGGTTTCGTTGGAAGATTTAAACAACAGAGTGAAGAAAATACCAGGAGTAGCTAAGGTTTCTTTTGAGAACCGAAGGTTCGTCCTTGAAGCAGAATCTGATATTGCACATCTCGTTTCTGCAGTTATTGCTGAGGCGGGTTATGGATTGAGTTATCTTTCCAAAAAAGAATATGGACTTGATGATATTTATTCCCGGTATTTTCAATAGTTTTTGGAGTTTCTGTGCTCTTATGGCTACATCACTTATATGCCCCTTTCAATAAGAAATTTAAAAGGGATTAATGATGCCGGGATATTGAGGTATTTATCTTTTAAACAGATAAAGTTCGATATTATGAGCAATAATATATTTGGAATGTTAAAAGCCAGGATGCCGGATGAATGGGGTGCCAGGCTTTTTCAAACACGACCCGAGCCGGTCTCCCTGACTCCATTCTGGGCCATGGTCCGAAAAGATGTTTCGGATCATGTTCACAGTTGGCGATCTATCATTTTATTGGGAATTATTGTGCTGACTTGTATAGGTTCGTTGTATACATCGATTTCTCACATTACCGAAACATTGAAGGGGGGAGGTGCTGAGAATTCGTTCTTTTTTTGAATCTTTTTACCCAATCTGACGGCTCTCTGCCTTCATTTTTTGTTTTTGTGAGTTTTCTGGGGCCATTACTGGGCATAAGCCTTGGATTTGATGCCATTAATTCGGAACAAAACAAGGGCACTTTAAGCAGGATTTTGGCACAGCCCGTGCCTCGTGATTATTTACTTAATGCCAAATTTCTTGCCGGGATAATTGTGGTGAGTGTCATGTTTTTTGCGCTTAGTTTTCTGGTTATCGGGGCAGGATTGATCATTCTCGGAACCCCGCCAACAGCCGAAGAGTTTCTGCGCATAATTACATACACCATTTTTAGCATTATTTATGTGTCGGTTTGGCTGAATTTATCGATATTTTTTTCTGTCAGGTTTAAGCAGCCTGCAACTTCAGCATTGAGTGGCATAGCTGTTTGGTTGTTTTTCACCGTATTCTATCCACTGATAGTCAACTTTATTACCAAGGGTCTGGAACCATCAAAGTTTGCACCCCCACGAGTAATTTATCTTTATGAGAAGATTAAATTCGCCCTTGTGCAGATTATGCCTAACGAGCTTTTCAGCGAGGTTTCATCTACCATACTTGTGCCAACAGTCAGAAGTTTGGGTCCGTTAACCACAGAACAGGTACACGGGGCAATTCCCGGGCCTTTGTCGTTGTCGCAAAGCTTAATGGTGGTGTGGCCTCAAATTACAGGTCTTTTGGCTTTAACCCTGATTTGTTTTCTGTTTTCCTATCTTTTATTTATGAGGCGGGAAATCAGGTCGAGGTAGTTTTCTTAGTTTACTGATAGTTCATAATCTGGCTGTCCCTGTTTTTTGGGGCAGCTTTTTTTATCTGACTATTGAATTTATAGACATCCACTATTTAACCGAATCTATCCATAATAATCTTTTACAATACCTAACTCTTTGCGAATTACAAGCGTCCTCCCCAAATTTGATTTGAAAATAGCTCGCTATTTCCTGGTTAAATTTGTCTGTGGTTACTTGTATTTCTTGATATTTGAACATTTCATAACCATTATTCAGAAATAAATCAGATTAAGACTGGAAAATCCCTGTGCAAATTCTCATAGCATAGTGAAGCCGCACAAAAAATTAGTAATATTGTCATTGAAAAAATCAAATATTGAGGCTGCTCAGGAGAGAACTGTTTTTGTTAAGGCCGGGGTGCAGTGAATTTTTGACGCGGAGACAGCTTTTTTGAGGATTTTAGAAATCACTGCAACAAGGATATTGAGCCAAACAGATTTTCATGAGTTGACTCATCAAATGGTATTAAGTTTATGAGCCAGCATCCACTTATTCGAAAAGCATCCGGTGAACTTCAGGAATTTTCATCCGAAAAACTGAGAAATTCACTTCAACGTGCAGGTGCCGATTCCGTGATTGTCAAAGAAATTACCGACAATATTTTAAACTGGATTACAGTAGGAACAACCACGAAACAAATATACGCCCTCGCATTCCGCTTGCTTCGAAAAAAGAGACGGAGTATGGCGGCCCGGTACAGCCTTAAACGGGCAATCATGGAACTGGGACCTTCGGGATACCCTTTCGAACAGTTTGTGGGTTATCTTTTTGAATGTAAAGGATTTAAAATTGAAGTCGGACAGACGGTTGATGGTCAATGTGTTACACACGAAGTGGATGTCATAGCCTCGAACCATAATGTACAGCATCTCGTCGAATGTAAATATCACAACAGTCAGGGTAAGGTGTCGAGTGTGCAGGTGCCTTTATACATTCGTTCCAGAGTTAACGATATAATAGAAACACGAAAAAAAATGCCTCAATATAAGGATTTTACTTTTTACGGATGGGTGGTTACAAACACAAGGTTTACGACCGATGCCATCAACTACGGCTTGTGCAGTGGTCTCAATCTTATGAGTTGGGACTTTCCGCGGAAAAACAGTCTCAAAGCGTTGACAGAAAGATTTAACGCCTTTCCTGTTACAATCCTTACACAATTGACAAAAGCTCAAAAGCAACAACTCTTGAATAATGAGATTGTTCTTTGCAAAGAATTGAATCAGAATCCTGAAATACTTGATTCTCTCCAACTTTCAAAGCAAAAAATGCGATTGGTACAGGAAGAATTATCTGATCTTTGTGACGGGCTGTGATTTTAGTTGGATGAAGGTAACTTACAGGCAGAAGTTTTACAGGTAGAAGGTAGAAGCAGGGGCATGGAGCATAGAGCATAGAGCATGGGGCATGGAGCATGGAGCAAAACAATGGGTACGGTGGAACGGTGAGAAGGTATAAGAGCCGGATGTTTGAAGAGAGAAGCTCTAAGCGGGGTCTCAGTTTTTTTTGTTTATTGTTCAATACTCGTTAAACTTTTACAGATGTTTGGTAATTAATTGTTTACACAATTGATGGTAAAAGTTACAACGCTCTCATAATAAAAACTTTGCGTCGTTGCTTCTCTGCGTTTAGGCTTTTTTAAACTGACAATTGTTGTTAGCACCTGTTCGAAATGATGAGCATTGTACCAGATCAGGATTGATACATAACAATAGGCCACAGGTTTTTAAAGGCATGCCTGCCGACAGATTCCAA
>NZ_AHZV01000205.1 GCF_000250735.1 Anaerophaga thermohalophila str. Valhall | reverse complement strand
GACGAAAACTTATGAATAAAGCAGGTTAAAATACCATATAATCCGGTCACGTAAAAATCTTGTTCTCAAATTTGTTGGATTCTCTCACAATAATTATTTTTACTTCGCCAAAATTTATTTATAAATCATCACCTATTAAATCTATACCTTGATTTACATTAAGAATAATTGGCTAATTTATTGCAAATTGAAAGCAAATTCATTCACCAACAACAAGATTATCAAAATTCTCATTGGGTAACCTCAATTACCTGTTCATCAGTTAAATCAAACATTTCAGGCAAAAAATATTAAAGATATTTTTCTTTAATATGGTTTTTTTATACATTTGGGCGCTTTAAAAATGAGGTATTGTAATCACACAAAAATTATTTACTAATAATTAAAACACACAAAACATGCAGAATTTGGATTTGAGTAAGTACGGGATCACGGATGTGAAAGAAATTGTTCACAACCCCTCGTATGAAGAGTTGTTTAAAGAAGAAACCCGTCCCGACCTGGAAGGTTATGAGAAGGGGATTGTTACCGAGCTGGGAGCTGTTGCAGTTGACACAGGTATTTTTTACAGGCCGGTCACCCAAGGACAAATTCATCGTTAAAGATGAGACCACGAAGGACACAATATGGTGGACATCGGAACATGCCCCCAACGACAATAAACCAACAACTCCGGAGGTTTGGAAAGAATTGAAGGAACTGGCCGTTAAGCAGCTTTCGGGCAAGAAACTTTACGTGATGGATACCTTCTGTGGTGCCAATCCCGACACCCGAATGAAAATTCGTTTCATCATGGAAGTTGCCTGGCAGGCTCATTTTGTCAAAAACATGTTTATCCGCCCCACACAGGAGGAGCTGGAAAATTACGGTGAACCCGACTTTGTTTCATTGAACGCTTCAAAAACAGTGAACCCGAAATGGAAAGAGCATGGCCTTAATTCTGAAGTATTTACTGTCTTCAACCTAACGGAGAAAATGCACGTTTTAGGTGGCTCATGGTATGGCGGAGAAATGAAAAAAGGCATGTTCGCCATGATGAATTATTATC